>JBJEAG010000219.1:0-2069 GCA_051868855.1 Alloprevotella sp.
AGAATGCAATATGATGGCGGTGTGTCATAATAGCCAATCTGCTTCGTTGCTATCGGATTTGGGCTTGGTCATGTACTTCAGTACACTCCCTGCGCCCTCATCCTCAGCGTCTTGCATCTTGACCATTCTGACGCACCTTCAAGACGGTGGCAAAGTTACGTTCTTTTTCAAAAACACCTTCCTCTCCGCGTTTCCGTTCATCCCCGCTTTCGGGGCATACGTCCCCAAACCGCGCCGGAATCTTTGAGAAAATGCGCGCTGCCCCCTAATTTTGCGCTCATAAATCTGCGCTTATAATTTGTGCATATCGAATTGCGCTCATCGAAATTGCGCTCATAAAAACCTATTCCATCATGAACGTCAGAACCTTCATTGACCGCCCCATCCTTTCGGGCGTGATTTCTGTGGCAATCCTCATCATCGGTTGCATCGGACTCAGTCAGCTGCCGCTGGAACAGTTTCCCGACATTGCCCCGCCCACCGTTCGTGTCTCTGCCACCTACACCGGCGCGAATGCCGAAACCGTGATGAAAAGTGTCATCACGCCCCTCGAGGAGCAAATCAACGGCGTGGAGAACATGATGTATATGACCTCCACCGCCACCAACAACGGCACGGCATCCATCAGCGTCTATTTCAAACAGGGAACAGACCCCGACATGTCCGTCGTCAACGTCCAAAACCGAGTCTCTTCCGCCCAAGGACTGCTCCCCGCGGAGGTCACCAAGTCCGGCATCACCGTCAGAAAACGTCAGAGCAACTCGCTCAAAGCCATCTCCCTCTATTCCCCCGACGACTCCTTCGACGCCAACTTTCTGACGAACTATCTCAAGATAAACATCGAACCCCAACTCTCCCGCATCGCCGGCGTCGGAGACGTGAACATCTGGGGCGCCAGCTACTCCATGCGCATCTGGCTCGACCCGCAGAAGATGGCAGCCTACGGACTGATGCCCTCCGACATCGACAAGGTGCTGGCGGAGCAAAACGTCGAAGCGCCCACCGGCACTCTCGGCGCGGAGTCCGACCACACGTTCCGCTATGTCCTGAAATATCGAGGGCGATATGAGAACGAGGAGGACTACGGACAAATGGTCATCAAGGCGCAACCCGACGGCACCGTTCTGAGGCTGAAAGACGTTGCCCGCATCGAACTCGGCGCCGAGAACTATGCCATGCTCAGCCAGACGAGCGGTCATCCCGGCGCCAACTGCATGACGGCGCAGACCTCCGGCTCCAATGCCAACGAGACCATCGAGCAGATGAACAAGGTGCAGGAGGAAATTGCCGCGTCGCTTCCCCAAGGCATGGTGCTGACCGACATCACCAGCAGCAAAGACTTCCTCGACGCCTCCATCGCCAACGTCGTCGAAACGCTGTTCGTCGCCATTGCCCTCGTTGTGCTGATTGTCTATCTCTTCCTCCACGACCTGCGCGCCACGCTGATTCCCTCGCTCGCCATCATCGTCTCCCTGGTCGGCACGTTCGCCTTTCTCTATGCCGTCGGTTTCAGCCTGAACCTCCTGACTCTCTTTGCGCTCGTGCTCGTCATCGGAACGGTGGTGGACGACAGCATCGTTGTTGTCGAAGCCGTGCAGGCAAAGTTCGACGAAGGTGCTTCGTCAGCCTACGACGCCACGGTCGAGGCGATGCACGGACTGACCTCCGCCCTGCTGACCACCACCATCGTCTTCATGGCAGTCTTCATTCCCGTCAGTTTCATGGGCGGCACGACCGGCACGTTCTACACCCAGTTCGGACTGACGATGGCAGTGGCAGTCGCCATCTCCCTGCTCAATGCCCTGACGCTGAGTCCCGCCCTCTGTGCGCTCATTCTGAAACCCCGCTCCGGCAAGAAAAACTTCTCCGAGCGTTTCCACACGGCGTTCAACCGCTCCTTCTCCCACGTTCAGCAGAAATATCTGAAAGGCGTCTCCTTCCTCTTCCGCCGCAGGTTCTGCGTGCCCGTCGGACTCCTCGTGGCGTTCGCCGCCCTCCTCGTGCTGCTGAACACCACCAAGACCGGACTCGTGCCGCAGGAAGACATGGGCACCATCAACGTGAACGTG
>JBJEAG010000220.1:0-9787 GCA_051868855.1 Alloprevotella sp.
GCATGTTGTCAGCTATTTCGATGAGTTCAGAAACAGACTTGGTGGAAGGAAGAATCACCTTATTCACCACGTGCAACATACCGTTTGTGCACTCATAGTCTGTTTCAATCACACGAGAACCGCTGGTGGCGTCACCGTTGATATAGTAGTCATGAGTCTCTGCATCCTGCATACATTTCAAACGGCGGTTGTTGAGATTGGAAAGTGCGAAGGTCTGATTGGAGGTCGGGAATTCAACACTTTCGTATGCACTACCGTCACCGTTGTCAATGATACAGTTCAAGACGACGAGCTGTTTCTGCTCGTAAGAAAGGGATTCGATGTTACCTGTCTCATCGCCTGTGAGTTCAATGACACATTGTTTCACTGCTTCATCATTGGGAGCAAAGACGGTATAGTTACCGCGAGCGGAAAGCACACTGGTCAAAGAGGAGGAGTTGGACTTGTTTCCTAATTTAACTTCATCAAAAAGTTGTCTGATGGAAGAAAGTTCGTCTGCCTTCTCATCAATCTTGTCAATCAAAGTGGGCTCTGTCTTTGTGGCATAAGCCTCTGTGCTGATGTCTTCCTTACAACCTGTGAGAAGAAGGGATGACATCAACATGAATGCCAAACCAAAGATGGAAGCTCCAAAGCTGAATTTAAACTGATTCTTTTTCATAGTATGGCATTATTTTTTTGTGTAACGTTCCCAAACGGGATTTTGTTTAAGATTGGTGTTCACCTTCAACTCTTCGCTGTAGATGGGGATATACATAGCGTAGATGTCATAAAGACGATTCACCACTTCAGTCTTTAAAGTGATATACGTGGTCAAAACAGTTTTCGGGTCGTTGGTGTATTCCACCTGACGCACGATGTCAAACCAACGTTTGCCTTCGCCAATGAATTCACGCTGACGCTCACGATAGAGCAAAGTCAAAAGTTCAGACTGAGTTTTTGTGAAAGCGCCACCGGAAACGCCGTAGTCGTCATTCACACGGTCGCAACGCAACTCATCGTCAATGGACTCATCTGTGTTGGAAGTGGGAACCAATGCAGGGTTGCAGCGTTTGAAAATCTGATTCACAAGTCTGAATCCTTCTTGCAAATCTGCAGAAGACGGACTCGTGCTGCGAGCAATGGCTTCTGCCTTAATCAGCATGACGTCAGACAAACGATAGACAGGCCAATGGGCATCGTTTGCATCAGAGGTACGCTGAGAAGAGTAGTTCGTGCTGTTGTCGTCACTTGTCAAATCGGTGATATCTGTAAACGTAATGTTCTTAGCCACAAACTTCGTGAGCGGTTTGGAAACATCCGAAGACTTGTAGTTGCAGGTTTCCCACAGACGCATATCGGTCTTACCAAATCCGACAGTAGGATTGACCGTGGATGCAGAAGCAATGATGGAGTTGTTCATCGCCATGGTCTGCAATTTCCATGCACCGTCAGCATAACGGCTAAGATAATTGTTAACCGTGCTGTTCAATGTAGTTGTACCGTCGTAGTTCAACTCAAGAATACTTTCACGAGACAACTGGTCGCCGAAGATTCTGTTGTAAGGTTCATCCTTGAAAGGAGCACGCTCATCAGAAACGAAGTACAAAGGATAAGGCTGGTTCTTCTCTTCTTCAGATACGTTGTTTTTCTCGCTGAGATCCTTGCGATATTCATCGTCAATCAACTTGATGACGGTGCTGGCATGTTCCGCAGACTTTGTGAAGCAGTATTTGGCAAGCTCGTTGCAATAGGCTTGGTCAATAGGAACATTATCCACGGTTACGTAGGAGTTATTTGAAGCAGATCCTTCGTCAGCACGAGAAGAGGCTGCACCGGATTCGCCATTTTCGGACTCTTCACCACTGCCCTCACCATTTTCTTCACCACCGTTGGGTTCATCGGGGTCGGGATTTACAGAGGGTGAACCGGCAAGCACGTCAGTCATATTTACCTTACCGTGATTAGTCTTAGACATATAGTTGGTCAAAAGGCAACCACGCCACAGATACATATCAGCCAACAAAGCATAGACGCCTTGTTTCGTGAAACGAGACTTGTTCAGATAATCACTACCGAGGTTGCTGGCTGCGTATTTCACATTGGCTTCGAGAGAGTCAATCAATTCACCGAGGATGGCAACACCGGGTTGTGCCTCGGGCATTTCATGACGAGCCTGTGCATCGGTGCGAACGGAAGCCGTCACGAAAGGAACGTCACGATAGGCACGAACCAAATAGAAATAGTAGAGTGCACGCAAAGCCAAGACTTCAGCGCGAATGGTTTGCCAGTCGCGACGAGTGAAACTGGGATCGACTTCATTGCCGGGAACCGTCATCTTGTCACCTTGTTCGAGAACGAGGTTACAATAGTTGATGCCGGTGTAGAAACCAGCCCAGTCAAACATACTGACACTGGGTTGAAGAACTCCGGTTTGGAGATACATGATGTTGGTGTTGGAAACGCTGTTCAGAGTGAGATTGTCCGAACGGATTTCACCCCAAAGGAGAATTCTTTCCGTCTGTCCGGCAGCAGCCAACTGCTGGTATGCACCGGCGCGCACATTCTCCAAGTCACCTTTCTCCTGCCAGAAGTTTTCCTCAGGCAACTGGTCTGTCGGAAGAATCGTCAAGAAATCCTCGCAAGAAGACAAACCGCCAGAGGTCAGAAGCATGCTTCCAACAAGAAGAAGTTTTGTATATAATTTCTTACTTTTCATGATGAGTATTGTTTTGGATGTACAAGAAAACATATTAGGAATAGTTTCCTGAAGTATGTGTGCTTGTTAGAAACCTAAGTTGATACCAAACGTAAATGAACGTGAGCGAGGTGTCTGAGAGTAGTCCACGCAGGGGTTCATGCCGGACTGAGACTTTTCAGGATCAGTGCCGGAATACTTAGACCAGAAGATAAGGTTATTACCGGAAGCGTAGAAGCGGAGTGAACGGAGACCAATCTTCTTCAACTTATCTGCTTTCACGCTATAAGAAATCTGGAAGTACTGGAAGCGGAGGAAATCACCGGGTTCCACGTAGCGGTCACTAATCAGAGAGTTGTAAGTGGCAGTCACGTTGGAGCTCATTGCTCTCGGAATCTGGGTGACCTGACCGTTCTTTCTCCAACGGTGAGAAACGGCAGCGCTCTGGTTCTTGTTGCTGACCATGCTTTCTGCGTTCAAACGAGCCATGTTGATAATCTTGTTACCAATACGGAAGTTAAAGCTGGTCTTCAACTGCCACTGACCGTAAACGAAGTCCACACCGAAACCACCATTAATCTTAGGATTGGAGGAACCGAGGTAAACGATATCGAGTTCGTCAATGTTACCGTCATGGTTGATATCATCGTAGATAGCATCACCACCCTGGAACTGGTAGTTCTTGCCGCCGTAGTTGAAGTACATAGGCAACGGGTTACCGTTCTTGTCATAAACTACGTTACCCTGTGCGTCGAAGACGATAGGAGTAAGTCTTGCCTTGGAGGGGTCATAGTACTGTCCGTAAAGAGGATCATCGGGACGGTTGTAAAGACCTGCTGCATTGGGATTACCTTCTGCATCCCAATAAGTGTTCTTGTCTTCGTTGAGGAAGTAACCGTTGTGGTCGTAGTCGAAAGCATAAACGCCCAAGTAACGGAAACCGTAGATACCACCGAGGGCATTACCAATCTGCACGCGTTTCATGATGGCGCCGTTGGCATACGTGTAGTCTTCGTTGTTGGCAGCAAGCACGGAAGCATCCATATTAGTAATGGTGTTGATGTTCTGTGCGATGTTACCACGGAGAACCATGTGGAACTTACCGAACTTCAAGATAGGACGGGTGTTACCATAGAGTTCCCAACCTTTGTTTTCCATGTCACCGACGTTTGCCCAAGCCAAGGTGGAGAAACCGGTGGTAGAAGGAATGCGGACGCCGGAGTTCAACAAGTCTGAAGTTTTGCGGTTATAAACGTTCAAGTTGAACTGGAGCAAGTCTTCGAAAAGGTTCAAGTTCACACCGATGTTCCAGGATTTGAGTTTTTCCCAACGAATCTCAGTCAGTTTGAGGTTGGTCGGAATCATAACCTGCTGACCGGCGTACTTGGTTCCGTTTGTATTATATTTATTGTACATCAAACCTTCGCTGCCGGGAGCGTTACCGTTGATACCCCAACCGGGAGCAAACGACAACATGCTGACAACCTTCTTGAGCGGTTTGAAGAACTTTTCATCACTGATGTTCCAACGACCGGAGATACCGGGGAAGAAGCCCCATTTCTTACCGGAACCGAAACGAGTGCTACCGTCGGCACGGAGTGTGAAGTCAAAGATGTACTTAGAACTGAATGCATAGTGGATAGACATCGTTCCACTCATGGTGTGACCTTTGCCTGTGCCGGTCCAAGTGTTCTCGAGATAACCGGGAACGGTGGGGTCAGTGATACCGCCGGTGATACCGGAGGAACCGAGATACTGCTGCGTGCTGCTGCTTGTACCCATATCGAAACGGGCGAGCACTTGCACGTCATGATTCTCATTGGCAATGTGAGGATGGAAGGTCAGCTGATGACGAGTGTTGAACGAGAGGTTCTTGGTTTCATAGCTGGAAGTCTTGTAGGTTCCATTGTTCCACTGGAGGGAAGTGAGGGAACCGGGGAAGAAAGCTTCTTCGGTGTTGGTGTAAGCATTCATATAGACTTCACCACGATAGTTCAAAGAAGTCTCGTCACTGTTTTTACCCAAGAATTTATATTCCAATTGGAATCCGGGTTGAATCGTGTAAGAAGACTGATGATTCCAAGACTGGTTGGCAATGGCGACGGGGTTACCGTTGTCCACCATGTCGCTGAGGAAGTAGGAGGAAAGACCACTGTTAGGATCAATCTTACCTCTGGAACCTGCGGCGGGAGGCATGATGTAGTATTCGCCGGTATCGTAGTAAACACCGTTCTGATAGTCATACTCCTGACGAGTGACTGCCATGTTCGGCATGGCGTTATAAGCGCGACCCAAGATGTCGGAATAGTAGTTCTTATTATTCTTCGTATAGGTCAAAGCAAAGTCTGAGGAGAACTTGATACGGTCAGACACGTAGTAGTCCAAAGCCAAGCGAGTGGTCAAACGGTCGAGAGACTGTTTGATGATGGTACCGGTTTCGTGGTCGTAAGTACCGGAAATGCGGAACTGTGCCTTTTCACCACCGCCGGAAACGGAGAGACCGTAGTTGTGAGTCTGTCCGAACTGAGTGACTTCTTTAATCCAGTCAGTGTTCTTGTTATAGTTTCCGAAGTATGCTTTGTAGTCGTCAAGATACATGATTTCGACGATGCTTGATTCTTCTTCGGAAAGGATGCGCGGGTTGTGATAGGCTTCCTTGAGCATCATGGTGTAGCCGTCACCATTGAGCATCTTCATGCCTTCGGGCTGCCAGGAGCCGGAGAAACGATAACTGAAGTTCACGGCAGTTTTACCGCGAGCACCACGACGGGTGGTGATTTCGATTACACCGTTAGAACCACGAGAACCCCAGATGGCAGTTGCGGCGGCATCTTTCAAAACTTTGATGCTTTGGATGTCTTCGGGGGCAACCTGGAGAAGAGTGGCGAACTGTTCTTCGTTCTCCATGTTTTCCAAGTCGAGGTCATCGCTGCTGTAGTCTTCGAGGATGTTACCATTGACAACAATCAAAGGTTCTTGGCTACCGTTGATGGAAGCCACACCACGGAGGCGCATGCTGGAACCGGAACCGAGGTTACCGGAGTTGGCAACGATGTCCAAACCTGCGATTTGTCCTTGAAGAGCGTCGGCAGCAGTTTCGAAGGAGAGACCTTCCATTTGGTCCATGTCGAGTGTCTGCTGAGCCGTGGAGATTTCTCTTTCAGGAATGACGAGACCGTTGGAGCGAGTCTTTCTCGTCACAGTGACTTCTGCATCTTTAAAGGTATTCTTGTCAATCAACTCCACATTGAAACGGGTTTGAGCGCCAATGGGAAGAATCTTGGTTTGATAACCAATATAAGAAACTCGCAGTTTATTGGCAGGGTTCTTGATAACCATAGAGAAGTTACCGTTTGCGTCAGTCTGCGCAGCAGTAATGTTACGGTTATTTTTATCCTGCTCAACTACGTACGCCATCACAATCGGTCCGTCTACTTTACTCCACACGCGACCGGAGATGCGCTTTTGTGCGTATGAAAGCGAGCAGCAAAAGCACAGCGCAAGCGTTAAAAGGAACTTAAATTTATTCATAGCAATAGATTTATTTCTTGATTCGGAACTTGTTCACGAATGCACGTGCTTTCGCCGGGCTGTTATAGGCGTTGCTCAGATTACTGCTCAAAGAAGAATCGAAGAGCATGTAGTCGTTACCCAGAGAATGGAGCACAACGTACGATTGTGAGTTATAGGAATAAGATTTTGTGGCGACGTCGGGAAGTTCATAGTCGCGTGCAATCAAGTTATAAGGTTCTTCCACTTTGTGAAGCTTCTTCGCGTTGTCACGAACATAAATCTGTCCGGGGCTTTGGAAGACGTTCACGGGAATATAGCTTCCGGAGTTGTCATCAACACAAGCGGAGAGACAGTAGTTACCTACGCTGTTGGCGTCGTCTTTGTTGCCCACGGTGCAGTTGTCAACGAAGAGAGACTGGTCGCAGAAGTGATACTTCAAGAAGTTCATGTAGAGAGTGACCTGAGCTTGAGCGATAGCTTTTGCATCGCCGACCACTTCGCCGTTCTCGTCGGTGTGTTGATCCACGTATTCCTGAATTTCTGCCAAAGTCTTCAGACCGTTCTGCTTGGCGCGCTCCACTGCATCATTGTTCGGAATATAAATGGAGTAGCGGTAGTTGTTGAAGAAGCGAACGAGTCTTTGAGCGTTGTGCGTCGGACGGTCCGTACGAGAAGAGAAGATAATGTATTTCTTTGCCTCATTGTTCCAGTCGGCATCCTTCATGGAAGCGGGGCGGAAGAGTTTTTCATAGAGAGTTTCATAGTTGGAAGCTTCCTGGCAGAGTTCAAAGAAAGCAGAGAACTCGGGGTGTGCTTCCATGACACCGTAGGCAGTGTTGAGCGCAGGCTGAATGGGACGGTCGATGAAGTAGGTCTTACCGTTACCATATTCTTCTGCGCTGGGTTTCATGTCGTTGTAGGACTTCACTTCAGCAACGAAGTCGTTGTTGGGGTAAGCATCGGAGTTGAGTTCGATTTGCAAACCGCCTTCTACCTGCATGCCGACCACGCCGCCTCCTGCGGGACGAGAAACAACGTGAACGGGAGCGCCGCTTCGAGAAACGTAATAGTTTCTGGAACCTTGCACACCGGCGAGGTCGTCATTGTCGTGCACGATGATGTGCTGGTCAATCAATTCTGTCAGCATGGTTGCTTTGGTGAGACCGTAACCTGAGGAGACATCACCGTTGGCATCGCTCTGGTAAGCGTTACCTGCCTGATTGTCTTTGGAAGGAACGATAGGCTGGCTGGGAGTCCAGAAATATCCTTTTGATTTCACGGCGAGACATTTGCCGCTTGTGTTGGTGATTTCAGCGGGTTCGAAAGTCCAGAAGCGATAGTTCAGAGAGTTCTGAGTGGCGTAGGACATGGTTTCCACGTAACCGGAGTTCTTCAAACCATCATCAAGAGGAACGAAGAAGGAGAAGCTGGACTGCATGGAGAGGAAGTAGGTGCTGTAGAACTTACGCAACGGAGCACTACCCGTATTGGTGGAAGTGAACTTATCGTCAGCGTGGAGCACGGTGTTCACAACTTGTGCGCCTTCATTGAAGAGCACCGGAGCCATTACGGAAGAATAAGCGGCAGGACCGATTACGTTTTTCATGACATAAACGATACCGTTGTTTGCCAAAAGCACCTTCTTGACGGCTGCCTTAAAGTCTGCCGCGCTGCTGATACCGATGCTGGAAGAGAACATCGGGTCTTGCGCGTCGTTCATGATAGTGGCGTACTTGCTCGGAACGGACTCGTTGAAAGATTCCTTCATGAGGTTGTTAATCAACGGCTGCATGATGTTCAAAGGAATCTGATATAAGTTGTAGAGAAGGTTAGCCTCGTCGTTCGGTCTGTTAGGACTGTAGCGCTGAATCAACATGGCACCGCCGCCGTGGAGGAAGTATTCCTTCATGGCGTTATCACAGGGAACAAACATGGCAGCCATGTCTTGCTCCTTAGTGGAGTTGGAAACGGTGTAGCTGTTCCATCCCGGGTCGTAGTTCAAAGAAGGATAGTCGCCCAAGGCTTCTCCGTCGGGATCGCTGGTCACTTGTCCCTTCTGAGAACGCTGAGAAACATAAATCTTCTGGAAGACGGAATCGACGGGAAGACCGGTGCTCGGTTCGCGGAAGTTGAGGGAGAGGGACGCATCGTAAACCGGCATACTGAAACGTTCGAGCATGGCGCTGAAAAGTTTCGTGTCGCCGTTGGTGCGAATCACCTCAGCCATGTTGGGAGGAGTGACGAGCACAGAGTCAAGCACGTGATAGTAACCGTTCATACAAGTGACGTCGGGTTTGATTATCTCGCTGCCATAGACAAAGCTGCGGTCGATGTTGTCAGAAGTTTTCCACTCCTTGGAAGTACCGTCGAAGCCAAGGATAAAGGAGACATCTTCAGCAGTAATTTTCTTTTCGCGAAGTTGTCCGTCGAGGAAGTGAGTCATCATGGGCTGAGTGTTGTCGAGTGCCATGTAGATTCCCTGACGTGTTGAAGAGTTGCGGTAGCGGTCCCAAAAGCGTTTGTCGGCGTTAGTGATGGTACCGTCTTCAGCAAGTTGTCCTTCGTTCAGGTTTTCGGGAAGAGTTTCTTTCGGGAAGTAGGGCACGGTGTCCACTGCCGTCAGAGAAGAGAGTTGGCGAAGGCAGAGGTTCTTGATCGGACCTTGAATCGTCGTCATCATCTCAAGCACGTAGGCATTGTTGAGCATAGAGCCCTTCAAAAGAAGCTTCTTCTGACTTTGAGAAAGCTCCTTATAGGATGTGTATTTGCTACCATCGGGTTTAAGCCATACACCGGATGCAAAAAAGCGAGCATAAGCGTCGTCATCGGCTACGAACAAGGTGTTACTACCTGTTCTTGCCAAGACTTCCTTATACACGCCGTTTTCCACATCATCAATCAACCCAATTACAGTTGAAAATTTGGGGTCTTTCTTCAGTTCGTCATAAATACTCTGTCCCAAGAACGCCGGACTGGTCTCGTCCAAGTCGAAATCATCGGAGCATGAGTACGTGACGCCGCATGTCGAAAGCAAGCACATTGCTCCAAGCAACGTCTTTCCCATTCTGCAAAAACGGTTTTTCATACGCATAAAAGTATTAGATATTTTATTCAATTTGTATTCAACGAATTGTGAAAAGAATTATCGTTTAAGGGCACTACATGATAAGTACTGCTTGCAAATTTAATTGTTTTTTAATTGGACAGAATAGCAGGACAAGGAGTTCTTTCCAAAAATTAAGTATTATTAATACTCAGTTCCGCGCCGCTCCCCCGCTGTCCGCGGAGATTTGCTGACGCTTTGTCTGAATCAACGTGCCGAAGGCTTACTTATTGCTAAAAATTCATGGAAAAAAGTGGGGAGTTGAAAGATTTCTTCCGAAAACCGGTCAAAAATCGGGTTTGAAAATTGTTACGCGCGCTTCACGCCGCAAACTTTTGATACCGATAGCAAACAAACCTGCTCCGACAGCAAACAAACCCTTCCGAAAGAAATCAAACTCCCAAGGCGTGGGAGGAGAACTCCCAAGGCGTGGGAGGAGAACTCCCAAGGCGTGGGAGGAAAACTCCCAAAGCGTGGGAGGAAAACTCCCAAGG
>JBJEAG010000221.1:0-2066 GCA_051868855.1 Alloprevotella sp.
CCTCCTTCCCGTCTGAGATAGACGCCGGGGCGGCGGGGCGTAGCGATGGGGCGTCCGCTGAGGTCATACCATTGCGCCGCGTGCTTCGAGTCGGAGATGACGGGCGAGATGCCGTCGGGTGAGAGGGGCATGACGAACCCTTGACTCACCACGATGGGCCAGTAGGCGCGGAGCAGGTATTGGTAGCCCGTGCCGGGGACGAGGTCGCGGAAACGAACGGTCACCACGGTGTCGGCGGAGGGCGCGAGGAAGATGTGGCGCGTGATTTCCACCTCGGGACTGCCCAGCGAATCCGCCACGCAGAAGACATACTCCTGCGCTGCCCGCTCTTCAGTCGAGGGATTGGAAAAACGCTGGTGAATGGCGACTGTGCCGCCCGCCTCGAACGTCAGTTCCGGTGCGGCGTGGTCCATTTCGGTCGTACCGCCCTCGGTGACTTGGAAAGGCAGGGTGAAGAGGATGGTTTCGCCGTCGGCGCTCACGTTCAGCACTTTTTCTCCGGCTGTGGCGAAAGTGGGAAACACCGTTTTCACGGTCGTCTCGCCGCCTTCCAACGTGCCGCCGGTGAGGGCGACCCAATCGCCTTGTTCAAAGACGGCGGTGTCAGTGGGTTCATTGACGATGAGCGCAAAGGGAGTGGTGAGGACGGAGTCCGTCGTGTTGCGAAGATGCAGACTGACCGGCGTGGGACAGCCCGTGCAAGGTTCCGCACCGAACTCCACGCGTTCGACACAGATTTCCTGCCCCGTGCGTCGCAGACTGTCGGGCGGCGTGACATCCAAACTGTCGGGGAAGAAGGTGAGGCACTCCTGATTGCAGAAGAAACCGCTCTCCACCGCCTCCTCGCTCCGGTCGCTCTCCGGCTGCGGATGTGCCAGTACGTCCAAACGGAAGTAACCGTCGTAGTTGCCGCCATACGCCCAGTTCACGTGGAAAAGTCCCTCGGCGTCCAAGCCGTCCAAAACGAAAGCGTGACCGCCGCCGCGCATGATGCTTCCGGCGTAATAGACCGGACGGCGGGCTGCGATTTCGGAAGCGAGATAGTTCCAAAAGGCGGCGGGAGGATAGAGATAACTGTCAAGATAGTTCACATATCCATAGCCAAAGGCACGCCGCAGCGGCTCGACGAGGCGGAAGGTGTTGGCACCGCTGGAGGAGGGTCCCCAATTCATGTGACACGCCACGCCGAGCATGAACGACAGCCGCGCCACGGCGTCGATGGCTTCGTCCGAAGCAGGGTTTGCCTCGTCGTCATAGTCATCCAAAATGAGACGCGTATCGACGGACGTGCCGGGCAGGAGATCAGGCACGGTGTAGTGTTCCGTTTCCCAACCCTTCAGCGTGTCCCGCAAAAAGACGGGGGCGCGATGATAGGTCAGAATCTGCTCCATGGCGGTGGCGACGCAGCCGACGAGGGTCGGGTAGGCGTTGCCCGAGGAGGAAACGTAGGTGGGACAGTAGCGATTGTAGGGTGCACTTTGGTGGCGCACGGTGGAAAGCAGCGGCGCGACGGGCGTCCAAGGCTCCACGCCCGTCGGCGGATAGTTCCCCTTGAGCGAGGCGGACAACGTGGCGGCAGGGCGGCGCAGCATGGCAGCTAAAGGAGCGGGAAGAGGAGCGGACGCAGCGGCGATGCCATAGCCCAACACCTCGGGGCAGTCATCGTCGGCAGCGAGCAAAACGAAACGCTCTTTGTGGCGACAAAGATAGGCGGCGGGACAGGTCTCCACCTCCACCTCCGCGGGTTTCACGCCGTCCGCTTTGAGTTTCCCCTGCGTTTGGAAAAAATCGACGGCGCGACGTCGAGCCGTTGCCTCATCCACGGGAAGCGCGGCAACGGAAAGAGCCGTGCAAAAGAGTGCGAGGCAGAGCGTGACGGCATGTCGCCACGGATGCCAAGATTGTTTCGTGTGGTTGTTAATTTCTTGCATACGTGGCAAATTTACTCATTTTGGCGCAGGCGCGGGCAGTCTCCCCGCTTTTTTTGCGCGTTTATAATCCGCAAAACGAGGGGGATGGGTTTTTGAAAACGACGGGGATGGTTTTGCAAAACGACGGGGATGGTT
>JBJEAG010000222.1:0-9723 GCA_051868855.1 Alloprevotella sp.
GAAGCCGCCAAAATTCGAGTAGTGCTGCACCCGGATGGAAAAGCAGATGCCACCCTCAACACCAAATGGATGCTGAGAAACACCTACGTCTCCGGCTATCAATACATGAACTGGCCGGGCGGCAGTAATACCAATCTGCAGCACTGGAGTGTGGATGACAATAACAACTACACCGAGTTCACCGCCGTCACCGTCGATGAGAGCGGACAAAACCTTACCGACAAGATTTTGCAACCCACGGGCATGGGCGACGCCAAGGCAATTGTGGCAACCGATGCCGAGACCGCAGCTCGCAGTCTGACCGAAAGCGATGCCACCGATGCCTACACCTGGTCACTCGTGAAGAACACTGCGGGATGGGTGCTGAAAAACACTGCGGGACGCTATCTGACTTGGGACGGCACCACCGTCGGCAGCAGCACCGATGCCGATGATGCCGCCTGCGTTTGGCAGGAAGACCACAATTCCTACAACAAACAGACGCTCGACCCTGCCCGTCTTCAGTTCCGCCTCGGCGCCGATCCCAACTATGCACTGGGTGTGACGAGCGAGGGAACGCTGACCTTCAGTGCCAACTATGACTCCCGCTTCTCACTGATTCGTCCGCTGACCGACAAAACGAACCTCTCGGGTGCTGTCTATCCGAAACTCTCCTCCGAGAACGAGGAGAACTGGTATCAACTCACTTTCCTCACCAACGGTCTCGGAGATGACGATCGCCATCTCGATGCCACGACCCCGACCTCCATCGTCGGTGCGGCTTCTGTTGCCGAGAGCGAGGTGCAGGGTTGGAAACTCGTGCCCTACGGCACCAACGGCGATTTCTACATCGTGAACACCGGCGGGAAATATCTCACCCACGCCACCGACCACTACGAAATCAAGGATTACAGCGCCGGCAACACCACCGTGTTCCGCCTCGTGGAAGACGAAATCAACCGCAACGCTTTCCAAATCGTCATGGCGTTGAGCGGTTCTTCCAGCAACACCCTCGGCATGGCGTCCACCACGGACCACGTGGTTCGCGAGACCACCCTCGCCACAGCCTCCACCGACTTCACCTACCTTTCCGCCGCTCCCTACACCCCGCGCACCGAGTGCTACATCCAGTTCTCGGGCTGGGGTCGCACCGTGCTGACCGAACTCAGTGACGGCAGTCTCGGCGTGACGCTCACGGAAGAGAGCACCCCGGCTGACCCCGCTTGCAACTGGGAACTCATCTATCAAGCCTCCGGTGCTCACGTCAGAAACGGGAATGGAAACTATCTCAAACAAAATGCCGACGGTTCCTTCTCGCTGACTGCCTCCGAGGCAGAAGCCACCGCCATGGTGCGCACAACCAACACCTATCTGAACAGTGCCATGGTGCGCTGGCACCTCAAATCCAAGGCGGACAACGCCGTGCTCGGTCTGAAGAACGGTGTGCTGACCACGGGACTGCCGGAGAACAGCCGCTACACCCTGCTCCGCATGGAAAAGGACATCAGAGGCGGAAAGATGCCCGCACTCACCACCGACACGGAGACCAAGTGGAACTATGTGAAGATGGTCTATAATCCCAACCGCTACGTCCGCTACAACAAAACGTCGCAGACGCTCACCTCTCCGCAGAATCCTTCACTCGTTTACAATCAGAAGTACTTCTACATGTGGAGTCTCGAAGAGGCAAACGAGTTGGGCGACTTCTATCTCAAGAACTTCTTCGGAGAATATTTCCGCGAAAACAGCGGTTTGAAGACCACTACCGAGAAAGCGAACGCCACCGTGGTTCGCCTCTGCGAACGTCTTGACAGAGTGGATGGAAGCCATGACTTTACCCAAAGTTGGGCAATCCGCATTGGTTCGGGGGGCAGTTATTTCATGGTGGATGGAAGCGATGTGGGCACATGGGGCGACGCTTCCGTCGGTACCAAGGTGGAATTTGAGGAAGTTTCGTTAGAAAGCGATGATGCCTACGTGCTCTTCTCAGCCCTCTCCTCCCAGCCTCTCTTTGAAGGAGCCGACGGCAACAGTCCCTGCGCTCAGTTCAAGACCTCCCCCGACCAAGACCAAGCAGGTTTCATTTGGATTCCGGAATTTGTGGACGACATGCCCACTCAGACCAGACTGAAGAGCGGGAACGGAAAGTATATTGCCTACGATGGCACTGCCTTCAGCATGACCGAGAATGCTGCCGAAGCCTATCTCTTCAACCTCCAATCCAACGCCTACGAATCTGCCACTGGAGAAGTGCGTTTCCAACTCCTCTCCACCGACGGCACGCAGGCACTGGGTCAGACCAACGTGGCAGGCGGACCCTTGGAATGGGTGCTGCCCGACAGCCGCTACTCCGTCATCCGCTTCGCCGAGTTCCCCTCCGGTCCGGAACACCCGCTTCCCACCACCTCACAGGCAGACATGACGCTCTACTATCTGCGCTTCCCCAACTCCGGCAAAGTCATGCAGGATGCGGGAGCAGGCGAAGACATCATCGGTGCCGACCCGTCTGCCTCGATGAGCAAACTCTGGGCAATCATGCCCGTGCAGACAGGCGGACAGGACCTTGGCGACTATGTCTTCATCAGTGCCCTCGGCAACTTCCTCAAACGAAACGGCTCTGAGATGGAGACCACTTCCAACATTGATGAAGCCACCACCCTGCGTCCCGTGGAGTTCACCTCCCTGCTCACCACCTGGCAGGCACAAATCATGAACGTCTCCGGTTTGGACAATCGAGCCTTGCAATATGCCGGTGCCAATCCTCCCGCCCACGAAAACAACTGGATTGGTTACGGTTATGTCAGTGCCGGCACTGCCAACAACAACCTCTTGTTTGAAAAGGCTGACATCTATCCCGACTTCTTCGAAGAAGGCTCGGGTGCTTGGCGCTACCTGCAGATGTTGGAGGTGACCGGAGACCCCGTCTTGGCAGTGAACGGTGACCCTGCCGCACTGACCACCGAGACAGCCAACCGTCTCCAAGGACAGTTCTGGCAGAACATCGGCAATGAGTTCAATTTCATCTTGAAAAACGGCACGGGAAAATATCTCTGCTACGACGACGACGGCAACCTCATCCTCTCCGCCGACACCATTGCCAACCCACCTGCCCACTTCTATCTCTGGCTGAACCGCAGCAACATCGACGACGAAATTCTTTGGAGCATCTGCCCCCTCGCTGACGACGGCACCATGCCTGCCACACCGAGCAGTTTCCTTAAACTCAACGACGACAACACACTGAGTCTTGCCGTTCCCTACCCCGCTTCCACCGAAACTGAAGCACTTGCCAAAGGTGCCTTCTACTTCGGAGAAAACATGATGCCGAAGTTCTCCAACGACACCGAGAAGACCTATTTCTTCATCAACTTCAAAGATTTCACTCCCGACAACCTCTACCTCTCCGACGGTGTGGGCGACGTGTTCGACGCCAAGGGTGAAGAGAAGGAAGTGCGCAACGACATGCTCTGGTGCTACAACGGCACTGCCTACGGCTTCAAGTTGGAGAGCAAGAACGGACAATTCCTCTGCTGGAACCAAACGAACAAGACTTTCGACGTGACAAAGGATGCTGACAAGGCAGACCTCTTCACCTATCTCCCGCTGAGCGACACCTATTCCGGTTACTTCAAACTCGTGGGAGGACCGAACACCACCGACGAAGGTGGCAACCCACTTCTCGACGATTCCGACGTCTCCATCATCGGACAATATCTCACCCTGCAAGCCAATGCCGACGGCACCTACGATGTCGTGCTCACCACCACCGTGCCGGAAGTGGGCATGACCTTGGAGGACGTGGTGGAAGCAGAGGACTACACCCAATTCCGCATCATCCCGAAACGCTCCTGGCTGGTGAAAGAAGTCAGCGGCGAACCCGACAACATACGCCCCGGTTTCATCCAGCCCTCTGAGGAAGGTTGGAGCGTGAACCCCTACACCGGCGAGAAGGTCCAAAAGACCAATGAGTTCAAACTCACCGTCTATATGAAGCAAGGTGAGAAACGCCCCCTCCTTCTGCCCACCACCATGCAGTTTGGAACCGGATATGTAAACACTTGGGTGAGAGCCTACCAGCGCTGGTATGACTACAAAACCGGCGGACGCATTCCCTCCGCCCGCGTCGCCTTCAACCAGCAGTCCAAACGAAACTATGCCAACGGCACCGTGATGGGTTCACTGCTCAACCTCAACGGACAAACCAACGGAGAGTTTGTCGGCAGCACCTTTGATTTCCAAATGCCCGACCAATGCGCGGCAGACTATTCCTACATCGTAGGAATGGACGCCTCCATGTTCACCGACTTTGTGGATTACTTCGGCGACAACGGCAACAGTGCCTACGATGCAAGCAGCACCAGCAGCGATGTCGTCCTGCCCAAGAACGACAACCTCATCGAACCCACCCTCTCCGGTCGTTACATCTATGAGATTCGCAATGCCCGCGAAATGGCGGACAAACTGATGGCATGCACCAAGGGCAGCACGAAATGGTTGGAAAACCAGACCATCCACTTCCCTAAGAAGAAACGCGGATACCACAGTTGCACCATCCCCCTGCAAAACGAATTGCAAAACTATTGGTTCTACAAAGAAGGCATTGTCGATGAGGAACACTTGCAGAACATCATCGGCTACGACTACATCGAATTCCAAGTCGATGCACAGGGAGATGCCGTCGGCAGTGGCGAGAACCCCGCCTGCATTCAAGGCTTCGGCATCACCGACTGGCCCGTGATGAATGCAGAAAGTTCCACCGCAGACTTGGGAAACAAACGATTCATCGTGTTCAAATATCCCGGAGAAAGCGCAGATGGCAGCAATGCCACGGAGGCTTTGGGCGACAGTTGCGTCATCAAGGTCTATGCCCGCGATGGCGGCACGGCAGGTGAATCCGGTGCCAAAGCCATGTATCAACTCGCCCGCATCGTCCTCTACTTCGACAACGACACCGAACCGCGTCCCTTCACCGACGTGATTGGTTTGAACGATGCCGGCACCGACTTTAAGAGCACCCGCTCTCCCGAACATCTGAAGAAAGTGTTGGGCGCTCCCGTGGCTTCCATCACCTTCGACACGGAGAACTATCTCCCCTATCAGACCCCACCCTTCGGACGCCACACCGCAGGACAACAAGGAAACGGTTCGCCACTCCACTCCTATGAACTGACCTATCGTTTCCCCATTCAGTATGACAACTGCTCCTACTGTTTCCAACCTGTCGGAGGCGTGTTTAACAACCCCACGGGAGCCGTGACGGAAAACACCTGGGGATCCTACACCATCGTCAGCCGATTCAAGCAAGGCTACCAAAGCGACTACAGTTTCTACTCCATGGCAAGAAACTATAACAAGGTCTATGGCGAATCCTACAATGACCCCTCGAACAGCGCTTTCATTTATATTGATGCCTCCGAACAGCCGGGTACGATTGCTTCCATCAAATATGACTCCAAACTCTGCTCCGGTTCCCGCCTCTACGTCTCCGCGTGGATTTCTTCCGTGAACCCGAAAGGCGTGTCGCCTGCCAACATCATTCTCACCGTTCAGGGGCGCACGGTGGACGGACGCATTGTCGATCTCTACAAATACTGCCCCGGTCCCTTCTGCATGGTGGCACGCTCCGCTGATGGCTCGGACATCACGAAATTAGATACCCACGGCATCTGGCAGCAAATCTATTTCTCCTTCGTGAACAACAGCACGGAGGACATCCGCGAATACCTGCTCAACATCGACAACGCTTGTACGAACTCTGCGGGTGGCGACATCATGATTGACGACGTCGAAGTGTTTGCCAACCAACCGGAAATTCAAGTGGCAAAGACCACGCCCGTCTGCGGCAACGAGGTGACGCTCGTGAAGATGACCAGCGACTACGTCGGTCTGCTCCAAACCCTTGGTCTGGAAATCAACCAACCCACCCCGAACGGCATCAACCCGAAACTGTGGTACTGTCTCGTCGATAGCCTAGTCTATCAGCAGACGCTGGAATCTTCCATCTCCGGTCACGCCGAAGGTGTCACCACCTCTGACATCCGAAATGCGTTCTACGCCGGACTCGTGGGAGACCGATACAGCAAAGACCCCTCCATCTATCCCTTCCACAGCATCGAACTCCACACGATGTATGACGACATCCCCGTGTTCCAATACAAAGACGCACTGAACGACACACTCAGCACCTCCATCCTGCGCCGGGAAGAGGTGGATGGAACAAAATACATCGTCATCTCCGACCGCATCAACGCCGAGAAACTGAAAGCCAACACGAAATACTATCTCGTCTTCGTGGTGCGCTACGGCGACGACCCCATCACCTACAACGACGCTTGGGAACAGTTCCAGATGGGCACCGACTGCGTCATCGCCTCTGTCTTCAAGACGGGACAACCGTTCAAGATTCTCGGCAACGGCGACAAGGAGAGCAGTGTCGATGAGAACACCATCGGCGTCTGCGCCGGACAGTCCGTCCAAATCGGCATGGACATGGAGGGAATCGACACCGACACGGGCGACACGGAAGAACAAATCCGCTACTACGACTGGTGGTTGGACTATGTCTGGGCAGGCTTCGCCAAAGTCTATATCACTGCCGGCGGCGAACCCGTGGTGCGCGAACTTTCCACCGACATCCTTCCCACCGACACGGGACTGCGCGTGGCACTGCAGAACCTCCGCCACTTCTTCCCCAACGCCGTCTCCCTCAGCGAGGTGACACCGAAACAGGACGAACTCGGCATCTATGAACTCACCACGGCAATGATTGAGGGTCTGGCAAAACTGACCGAACCGACACCGGACGTTCGAGACGGAGAAGGCAACATCGTGACACCGGGACACATAGCTCCCCTCGTGCTCCATCAGCCCACGCTCAACGTGACCATATCCTCGGACATCGCGGAAGACACGAAACAGAACATCACCGTCATCCCCATCGAACCGGAAACCCTTGACCCCGATGTGACCTACTGCTACGAACCGCAGGAACTCCACGTCATGGTGGACGGAAAAGCACCGGGCATGAAGGACGGACAAACCGACACAAGTTATCCGACCTACATGAACAATGTGCCCGTCCGTCTCTCGTTAGTGGAACTCGCCCAAGCCAGAGTGGCTGCCGACGCCGACAACTTCGCCGACGTGCCCGGCACACAGATTCAGGTGCCGCTCCGCGACATCACCACCGCGGATGCAAGTTCTCCCGCCGTGGGCATGCAGGAACTCTACTTTGACGATGGCGGCGGAACCACCTACGCGCCCATCTATCTCACCGCCACCAACGACCCCGACATGGAGGTCTTCACAGCCACGGGTACGGGTCCCAACAACCTCGAGATGAAACGCATCGGACGCATCACCGCGCTGGAAGCCAACAAGAACGATGGCAAAGAACACTTCATGCGCTTCTACTTCTTCAAAGAGTTCCAACCGAAGGAGGGTTACACCTATACAATCCAACTGAACTTTGAAGAGAAATACTCGGTCGGCGACGAACCCGAAGAAAAGAACAAATGTAACGGCACACTACTGGTAGACCTCAAGATGGTGCCCTCCAACCTCATCTGGACGGGTGCCGCCGGAAACGGCGACTGGACCAACGACCGCAACTGGGCACGCGCCGACGGCTCGGAACTCCACACGGGAGCAGGCTATCTGACCAACGCGGAGAACAAATCGTCCAATGCCTTCGTGCCCATCCACAGCACCAACGTCATCATCGCTCCGGGTGCCACCGCTCCCGACCTCTATGCCGTGACGAACAACACCACGGAGGACAAGACGCTCGTCGGCGACCTGGACGAAAACAATGCTTCAAAAGACATTCAATATGAACTGAAGATTCAGAAGGAAACGGACAGCAACAACAACTTTAACTGCTCCTCCTTCCGAACCTATCAGGTGAACAACGTGGTGATTCAAGCCGGCGCCGAACTGCTTCACACGGAACGACTGGCATACAACAAAGCATGGATGGAATATGCCCTCGACGCTGACCGCTGGTACACCCTCGGCGTGCCGCTCAAGGGTGTCTATGCCGGAGACTGGTATGCGCCCACCACCACGGGTAAGCAGGAGACGGAATACTTCAAGGACGTGACGTTCAACACCACGGACTACGACCGCTTCAGCCCCGCCGTCTATCAACGCGGATGGGACAAGGGGGAAGCGAAACTCTACTATCTCAACACGCCGACTGACCCGAGCACGGTGGCAAGCACGCCGAGAGACGTGGCAATCCGCGCCGACTGGAGTGCTTCCTACAACGACGTGAACGTCTATTACGGCGAGGGCGGCTTCTCCCTCAAAACGAAGAGTACGAACAAGACGGGAACACCCTACGCCCAACTCCTCTTCCGTGTGCCGAAAGAAGATGCTTCCTACGAGTATTTCGTGAATGACAACGACAACGGAAGCAACTCCACGGGCATCGACCGAGTCGGCAAAGAGGCAGGACGCTTCTTCACGGACGACGGCAACGGCACGTTCACCCTCACCGCCACAAACCACGTGGCAAACAACCGGTTCTTCCTCGTGGGCAACCCCTTCGCCTGTGGACTCGACATGACGAAGTTCTTTGCTGCCAACGCGGGACTGGAAAAGAAATATTGGATTCTGACTGCCTCGGGACAAACAGCTGTGATGCGCGGCGACAACGCCACGGGCTGGATTGCTGCCAACAGCGAAGGCACTTTCACCACCGACGGCATTCTGGCTCCGGGACAAGGTTTCTTCGTGAAAGCCGCTACCCCCGGCACCACCCTCACCGCGAACTTCACACCCGAAATGCAAACCTCTGCCGGAGCCACGCAGACCATTCTCCGTGCTCCCGCCTCTCCCTTCGCTTCCCTCACTCCTACCCTGCAAATCGTGGCGAGCCGAGGAGGTCTGCGCAGCGAAGCGATTGTCATCAAGCAGACGGAGAGCCGGAACGACTTCCGCACCGAGGAGGACTTGGAGACCTTGCTTGACGCCACGCAGTCGGACGCTCCGACAGTCTATACGATGGCAGGACACCAGGCAGCAACCATCAACCAACGCCGCGCCATGCACCGCCTGCCGCTCGGCATCTACAGCAGTTCGGACGAAACGACGCTCCTGACGTTCAAGGGACTGCACACGTTCAACGAAACGCTCTCCCTCTTGGACAACCTGACGGGTGAAATAACTCCGCTGACACTGAACGCCCAAAACGGCATCGCCTCCGTGGAGGTGGCGGGCAACGCTGCGGGACGCTACTTCATCCTCTCCTCGGAGACTTCAACGGAGGACGTGGAGATGGACGACGCCGCCGACGCTCGCCCGATGGTGATGGCGGACAAGGGTAAGGTGACCATCACCTCCTGTTCAGCTCATCCGCTGACCTTCGTTCACATCGTGGGCACGGACGGTCGCACGCTCTACCGCATGACGCCGTTCACGCCGACGCTCACCGTTCCCCTCTCCCCCGGCGTCTATGTCATCGAATGCCGCACGGACGAGGCAGTGACGAACGCGAAAGTGACGGTGATGTGAAACCGCTCATGAATTTATCTCACGCAGAATCCGCAGAATGCGCAGAGTCCGCAGAATGCGCAGAATAAAAAGGATTTCTTTGAACACGAGTTATTCTTGAAACATTAATGCTCATTAATTGAATCATTAACTCAAGTTTCGCAAGTTCATGGAAGTATCAACTTACAATGCGTTTAAATGACGTAACAGCAAGTAGAAACAGTGATTTAGATGTTGAACGTTGCCTGT
>JBJEAG010000223.1:0-9584 GCA_051868855.1 Alloprevotella sp.
CGTGTCTCACGTCACCCGGTCACCTGCGAGCGTTTAGTCGGTTATTTGCTGCAATTGGTGGCGCGGACGCGATGAATCGCGTCCCTACCTGCTGACCGTTTTGAAATCATTTGGTTTCCAGTTATTTACCTGCGTTGTCATCATCGAAAAGGGGATGGTTGCGAGTAGGGACGCGATTCATCGCGTCCGCCCTGCACGTGGCTACAGTCAGGATCGAAACGGTGGCTGTGTGCAGTGGGACACTGCACCTCCTATATTACCGTCATCGCTGTCCGCCCTGCACGTGGCTACTGATGTAAACTTTCCTGCACGCAGTCGGCTACGCAGCGGTGGCTGTGTGCAGTGGGACACTGCACCTCCTATACTTCTAATAAAATGGGGGGGCGGTTCGTGCGTGCGGTCTTCACTCCGCGAGGCGAGAGAGGTGGAGCGCTTCGTCGATCATCGGCTGCGGCACGTCGCCAATTTCCTGCAAGAAGTGCGGCATTTCCTCGACATAGACGTGAGCCATACGTTGGACGGGATGCCAAAGCGTGGAGTACGTCATGTTGGCGAGGCGGTCGCACATTTTGAGATACGGCGCCCACGGAGTCTGCCGAATGCCGGCATAGTACGCCGCTCCGGCGCGCTCGGCTCGGGTTCTGCCCTTGTCGTTGGTGAGGGCATAGACAATGTCGGCGGCTTCGGTGGGGTTGAGCAAAAGGTGGTGTTCGTCGCAGAGGCGGGTCAGTAATTTTTTCAAATCGTTGTAGGTGACGCGAGCGTCTTCGATGGCATCGTGAAAGAAGGCGGCGGCGAGAATCGTTTCCTCCGTCGCTTCGTCCACCGCGAGGCAGTGCATGAAACGCGAAGCAAAAGAGGCGGTGAGGCGGAGGTGGAACTCGTAGGGCAGATAGCCGCCGTAGAGATGGTTTGTCTCGGCGTGCAAACGTGCCGCCGTTTGCGCCAGCAGTTCAAAGTGAGTCTGATTCATTGCCTATATATGTAAATAGTCTTGCCTATATATGTAAATAGTCTTGCCTATACATCTTAATAATCTTGCCTATATATATTAATAAGGTATATCTCCCCCAAGTCTATCATATATCTCTCAAAAACTTTTCTTGCCAACCGTCTCGGCGTTCGTTTCATCCGTTCGCCATTTGTTGGGCGCACTGCTCCGCACATCGCTCGCCGTCAATCGCGGCGCTCACGATGCCGCCCGCATAGCCCGCGCCCTCGCCGCAGGGGTAGAGCCCGGCGAGACGAACGTGCTGAAGCGACAGCGGGTCTCGGAGAATGCGCACCGGAGCCGAAGTGCGCGTTTCGATGGCAATCATTGCCGCTTCCGAGGTCAGGAAACCGTGGCTGCGGCGTCCGAACTGGAGGAAACCGTCGCGCAGACGGCGGTCGAAGAAGGTGGGGAGCCAGAAATGCAGCGGGGAAGAAACGGTGCCCGGCGAGTAGCTCGTGGGCGGCAGGTCGTAGCTCAGCCGTCGGTTCACGAAGTCCGTCATGCGCTGCGAGGGAGCGCGTTGCGTGCGGTTTCCCTGAATCCAGCAGCGTTTCTCGAGTGCTTCCTGCAGAGTCATCATGCAGAGCGGGTGGGATGCCGAAAATTCCTCGCTGTGGAGCACGGCGAAGTCCGTGTCGCCCTTCATTTCTTCAACAAAGGGCTTCAGTTCGCCCTCAAGGTCCTCCGTGCGCGTCTCGACGACCATGCCCGAGTTGCTCCATTTCGAGTTGCGGAGACTGGGGCTCATTCCGTTCACCACAATCTGCTCCGGACCGCTCGCGGCGGGAACAACGATGCCGCCGGGGCACATGCAGAAACTATAGACGCCGCGACCGTTGCTCTGCGTGACGAAACTGTATTCCGCCGCAGGTAGATATTTCCCTCTTCCCTGCCGACTGTGATACTGAATCTGGTCAATCATCTGCGCGGGATGCTCCAGACGCACGCCGATGGCAAGGGGCTTCGCTTCGATTTCGACGCCGGCGGCGTGGAGGTGGCGATAGACGTCGCGCGCAGAGTGACCCGTGGCGAGGATGACCGGACCCGCAAATTCTTTTCCGTTCTCGCAGACGACGCCCTCGACGGTGTCGCCGCGCAGCGTCAGCGAAGTCACTTTCGTTTGGAAATGCACCTCGCCGCCGCTCCGGATGATTTGGTTGCGCATGGCTTCAATGATGCGCGGCAGGCGGTCCGTGCCGATGTGCGGGTGGGCGTCGGCGAGGATGTCGGTCGAAGCGCCGAACTGACAGAAGACGCGCAGAATCTTTTCGACGTTGCCGCGCTTCTTGGAGCGGGTGTAGAGTTTCCCGTCGGAATAGGCGCCCGCGCCGCCTTCCCCGAAGGAGTAGTTGCTCTCTGCATCGACGCGGTGTTCGCGCGAGATGCGGGCAATGTCTTTTCTCCGCTCGTGTACATCTTTGCCGCGCTCCAAAACGATGGGGCGACAGCCCAGTTCAATCAGACGCAAAGCGGCAAAGAGTCCCCCCGGACCGGCACCGACGACAATGACGGCGGGAGCGTGGGAGACGTCGGGATAGTCCACGGGAACATAGTCCAGCGCGGGGGCGGGTTCGTTGATGAAAACGTCAATGCCGAGATTGACGAAGACGGTTCGCTGACGCGCGTCAATGCTGCGGCGTCGGATTCGCAAAGCTTTGATGGTACGGGCGTCCAAGCCCCATTCCTGCGCAATGCGGCGGATGAGGCTTTCTTCGCGATAGGCGATGTCGGGAGTGACGCGGAGGGATATTTCTCGTTTCAAAGTTTTATGGGGTCAAAGAGACAAAGAGTCAAAGAGTCAAAGGGTCAAAGAGTCAAAGAGACAAAGAGTCAAAGAGTCAAAGAGACAAAGGTTTCGCCCGCTTCACCCGAAGAGTTCTCTCAGAGCATGTTCAACGCGGGCGACGGGGACAATTTCGATGGAGCGGGCGGCGGAGGCTTCGAGGTTTCCCTTGTTTGCCTCGGGAATCAGCATTCGTTGGAACCCGAGTTTCTCCGCTTCCGCGAGGCGTTGCGCAATGCGGGAGACGGGGCGAATCTCGCCGCTCAGTCCTACCTCTCCCGCCATGCAGGTCAGACGGTCGATGGGCGTATCGACATTGCTCGAAAGCACGGAGGCAATGACCGAGAGGTCGATGGCAGGGTCCGTGACGCGGATGCCGCCCGCGATGTTCAGAAAGACGTCCTTCTGGGCGAGCTTGAAGCCGACGCGTTTCTCAAGCACGGCGAGCAGCATGTTCAGTCGGCGGATGTCGAAGCCCGTGGCGGAGCGTTGCGGCGTGCCGTAGGCGGCGGTGGAAACCAGCGCCTGCGTTTCGATGAGGAAAGGTCGGACACCCTCGATGGCTGCCGAGACGGCAACGCCGCTCAGTTCCTCCTTCGTTTGCGTCAGCAGGAACTCCGAGGCGTTTGCCACGGGGCGCAGTCCGCTCTGTCGCATTTCATAGATTCCCAACTCGGAGGTCGAGCCGAAGCGGTTCTTGATGCTGCGAAGGATGCGGTAGATGTAGTGGCGGTCGCCCTCAAACTGGAGCACCGTATCGACCGTGTGCTCCAAAACTTTCGGTCCGGCGATGGAACCTTCTTTCGTGATGTGGCCGACAAGGAAAACGGGGACGCCGCTTTCTTTCGCATATTTCAAAAGTGCTGCCGCGCACTCGCGGATTTGGCTGACGGAGCCCGGCGAACTCTCGACGTGCTCGACGCACATCGTTTGAATCGAATCGACGACGAGCAGTTGCGGACGCGTTTCCTTCAACTGCGCGAAGAGTTTTTCGAGTTGCGTTTCGCAGAGCAGCAGCACGTGGTCCTGGGTCGTGCCGAGACGGTCGGCGCGAAGCTTGATTTGCTGTTCGCTCTCTTCGCCGCTGACATAGAGCACGCTGATGTTGCGCAACTGCAGGATGGTCTGGAGCAGCAGAGTCGATTTTCCGATGCCCGGCTCGCCGCCGATGAGCACCATGGAGCCGGGAACGATGCCGCCGCCCAAGACTCGGTTGAGTTCCGGGTCAGCCGTGAGAATCCTTGTCTCGTGGGTGGCTTCGACTTGGGAAAGCGGCACGGGGCGGTTGCTGCGGACGGAGACACCCAACGCCCCGTCAGCCAAGGTCTTTGCGCGGGGCGTCGAGGTTTCGGGGGCGAGGTGAAGTTCTTTCATGGTGTTCCATCTGCCGCAGGCGGGACATTTTCCGACCCATTTGGGAGAGTCTTGTCCGCACTCCTGACAGACGAACACGGTTTTGCTTTTTGCCATTGTTTTCGTTTCGGTTGGAGAACACGCTCGGAGGTGAGCGCAGGCGGGGGACTTACATTCCCTCCACCGCATTCTTCATTTGAACCAGTTCTTCGCGGATTTCCTTGAGTCGTTTGACGACATCGAGGGTCTGCTGCGTGCCTTCCTTGTTGCGTTTCAGAAGTTCGCGCGCCGCGGCGAGTTTCAAGCCCCTCCCTTTCACGAGGTCGTAGATGGTGCGGATTTGCTCGATGTCGTCTTTGCTGTAGAAGCGCACGCCGCGTCCTCCCTTTTTCGGAGAGATTTGGGGAAACTCCCGCTCCCAATAGCGGAGCAGGGTCTCGTTCACGTTGAACATTTCTGCCACCTCCTTGATGGAGAAGAACATTTTGGTATCTTTTTCGCCGGACATGGTGAAGGGGTTTTAGGGTTCCTTATATATAATAATGTATATCGCCTTCCGCTGCTGCGGTTTACTGCTTCGAGATGCGGAGTTTGTAGGTGAGCGGTTTTTCCGGCACTCTGTAGATGGGCAGCGTATCGACATCTTGTCCGCAAGAAGCGTTTCCGACGCCGCGCATCCAAGCGTCGAGATGGAGCACGGTGTAGGGGCGCGGCGTGAGTTCCCACTGGTGGGCGGCGTTCATGAGGTCCTCGTCGGTGTAGGGGAGGGCGGAGAAGGAGACGTTGCCTTCCGTTTGAATTTTCACGCCGAAACCTTTGCCGTTGCTGAGGACGAGTTCGCGGAGTTCCTCGCGCGTGCCGGTGGATTGGGGCTTGATGTAGGGTTCGCAGAAGTCAGCGATGCGGGACGAATAGCGACCAGCCACGACTCCGTCTTTGCGGTCGCAGGTGTTTTCCCAAGGACCGAGGGCATAGTAGTCGGCGCGGGAGAGGCTGCTGTCCACCATGCAGACGAGTCCGGCGCGGCGCAGGTTGCCGGAGTGGGGAATGAAGCGTGCTTCGACATCCACGATGCCTTGGGGATAGAGCACGTAGTCAATCTCCGTGTCGCAGAGACTTCCCTTTCGACTCGTTTTGACAATGGTCAGTCCGTACTCCTCCGTCACGCGAATCTTGCCCTTTGCTTCCAGTCCGTTGGCGGTGTTGCCGAAGCGGTCGTTCTCAATCCAGCGGTGGTTGGCATACTCAAAGCCCAAGCCGTCGGCAATGATTTGATGGCCGTCGAGCGCCAGCCCGGTGAGGCGTGCGGTCTCGTTGTCAAAGGTCAGCGCAAGGTGTTTGTTGGTGATGCGGGTTTCGTGCATCGCCGCCGTTTGGGCAAACTCGGGCGCCGAAGCGTCGGCACAGAGCATGGGCAGAGGTAGTTGTGGGGTCAGCGTGAACTGAGCGAGTGCCACTTCGTGAAGTTTCTCGGCGTAGGGGCTTGCGTTGTTCTCCAGCAGACGAAGGGTGAGCAGGCGTTCCTTGCTTCCGTCGGCGGCTTTCGCCTTCGGCAGTTTCAGCGAGAGCGAGCAGGTTGCGCCGGGTTTCGTGTCGGCGAGTTTCACGGTCTTGGCTGTCGCCACGTGTCCGTCAATCAGCAGTTCGTAGCGCAGAGAGAACTCGTTGAGATTGCGGAAGGCATATTGATTGTCGAGACTGACGGAGGCGATGCCGGTGGCAGAGTTCATGTTGTCGAGGCGGAGTTTCACATACTGATAAGCCGCCTTCACCTCCTTCAACTTCGGACTTTCTTCGCGGGTGGCGGGAATCACGCCGTTGGAGCAGAAGTTGCCCTGATGAGGACCGGGGAAGTCGTAGCCCGTGCGGAGTTTCTTGACGCCCTTCTTCAGTTCGCGCGGCTCATAGATTGCTTGGTCCACCCAGTCCCAAATGCAGCCGCCAATCGTCGCGTCGGAGTGTTCGATGACGTCCCAATATTCGTGGAGATTACCAATCGCGTTGCCCATGGCGTGAGCATATTCACAAAGGAACATCGGCTTGTCAAGACCGGAAGTGTTCTGGTTCATCCACGCCATGCCGGGATACATTTTGGAATAGAAGTCGGAGAAACGTCCGCCGCCGTAACTGTGACCGCCGCGAGTGCCTTCATAGTGCACGGGACGGTCGTCGAGACGTTTTGCTTCGTCGTAGCAGGCGCGGAAGTTCTCGCCGTTGCCCGCCTCGTTGCCGAGACTCCACATCACCACCGAAGGATGGTTCCGGTCGCGCGTCACCATGCGGGTGATTCGGTCGCGGAAGGCGGGAATCCAAGAGGCACGGTCGCTGATTCCCTGGTTCGCGTGGTCTTCAAGGTCCGCTTCGTCGCAGACATAAAGTCCGAAGAAGTCATACATCGCATAGAGGCGGCTGTGGTTCGGATAGTGGGAAGTGCGAACCGTGTTGATGTTGTTCTGTTTCATCAGCGTCACGTCGCGCAGCATTTCGTCGGTCGTGACTGCGCGGCCGTGGAGCGGGGAAGTGTCGTGGCGGTTCACGCCTTTGAGCAGGACTTTCTTGCCGTTTACGTAGAGTTGCGAGCCCTTCACTTCCACCGTTCTCAGACCTACTTTCGTGTTGAACGCCATCTCGTCGGCGCCGTCGGGCGTTTGCTGAATGACGTCGAGGGAGTAGAGGTTCGGATGTTCCGCGCTCCAGAGTTTCGGAGCGTTCACCGTCAGCGTGAACGTCTTGCGGAGCAGCGTGTCGGCGGGTTGCAGGTCGAGCACTGCCTGACTGACGGCGGCGACTTTGCCTTGCGGGTCATAGAGTCGGAGCATCACCTGCTTTTTGTCGGTCATGCGGTCGCGGTTGTCCAACTCCAGTTCCACCTTCACGGTCGCCGTGGCGCCGTTGGCGGCGAGGGCGGTCGTGACGCGGTGGTCGCGCACTGCCACTTTCGGCGTGGAGAAAAGATAGACGTCGCGGAAGATGCCGCTCATGCGGAACATGTCCTGACATTCCAAATAGGAGCCGTCGCTCCAGCGGAACACCTGCACGGCGAGCGAGTTCTCGCCTTTGACGAGTTGGGAGGTGACGTCAAATTCCGTGACGTTGTTTGCGCCCTGCGTGTAGCCCACATATTTCCCATTCACCCAAACCAAGGCGGCGGAGTAGATGCCGTCGAAGTGGAGGAAGACGCGCTCGCCGTTCCAAGCCTCGGGCACGGAGAAGCGGTGGAGATAGGAGCCGACGGGGTTGATGCCGTAGTTCTTTCCGCCGTCATTGTAGCCCGGACGCGCCTTGATGAAGGGCGGCGTGTTGGAGTGAGGATATTCCACGTTGGCATAGATGGGACGGTCGTAGCCCTGCATTTCCCAGTTCGAGGGCACGGGAATCGTGTCCCAAGCCGAGGCGTCGAAGCCCGGCTGGAAGAAATCGAGCGGGCGCTGCGAGGGTTCGCTGACGAAGTGGAACTTCCACGTGCCGTTCAGCGACAGGAACCGACTGCTCTGCGGCGTGAGCCAGGGCGTGGCGTAGTAAGCCTTGTCTCCTCGCATCTGACTCTCGGAAGCGTAGGGGAGATAGGTGGCGACGCCGTTCTCTTTGTTTTGTTGGAAGATGGTTTCGTCTTCCCAAATCGGCGATTTGATTTTCGGTTTCTCGACCTGCTCGAAGGTGAACCACGCGCTGCGGTCCTTGAGGTCCAAATCCACGGCTTTCAGTTCGCCGTTGCGCACGGCATACATCTTATCCGCTTTCTTCGGATTTGCCGAACGGATGACAAAGGCGTCGGCTTCGACCGGCACGAACTCAAAGCGCGCGTTGTTCCAAACGCCTTCCTGTCCCTGCCATTGCAGCAGCCACGTGATGGAAGCGTTGTCGCCGCCGTCGTCAAAGTTTTGCGGATAGAAAGCACCTTCCACCACGCGCTGATTCAAGTCCGGCATCTTCACCGTCCAATATTGTCCGCGGTTCTTCGCGTCTTCCTTCTCCGTCACGATGCGGGCATTGTTCTCGCCCGAGTCGCCGTTGCCGATGACCAGTTCCGGCGTGGAGTAGGGGTGGATGCGATAGGTCAAAGCCACGTCAAAGCCCGACTTTGCCGCCTTCTTTATTTCGAAGAGACACGCTTTGTTGCCCGTTGCCTGCGCTTTCGGCATCAGTACCGCCTTGCCGTTGGCGACGGCGGCGACCATGTCCGGACGGTTGGTCGGCACGAGCCAGACGCCTCCCGTCTGCTCCACCGTTTTCCAAAGTTGCGCTTCGTCCGAGCCGTTGTTCTCGCCGGCTTCGAGTCCCGTGGCGGAGGTGCGGACGGCGAGGTTCGAGAACGGACAAATCATGCGCCACGAGCCGGAGAGTTCCGTCAGATTGAAGTGCTGTCCCGCTTGGTTTTCGTTGAGCGGAGCGACGATGAGTTTCCCCGCCGCGTCGATTTCGAGGGCAGAGCCTTTCTGGTTGAGCGGAAGAAGATGATAGAGCGCGCCGCGCACGAAACTCTGTGCTGAGGCTGTTGTCAGCGAGGTCAGACAGACGAGGAGGGCGAGCAGATGGAAAAGTCGGTTTTTCATAGTCTAAGGATGATTGAATGCTACGGATGATTCAGTGTTTCGTCAGTGCGAGATAATTTGGAGTGCTATATATAATAAGGTATAGACACACAAAACAGACCGGAAGCGCGGGTGGCGTTTCACCGTTGCGCTTCGGTCTGCATTTGTTCTTTGAGTTGCTGGAGGAATTGGTCAATCAAGGTTACGCCTTTGAGCGTGGCGCATCCTCTGAAATAGATGACGATGGTGCTGGCGAAGATTTCCGGCAGGGAATATGCCTTCAACACTTCGTTCCCTTTGATGCCCTTCATCTGCAGGTGGAACTGATTGTAGATGATGCGATAGTTCAGTCCCGGAAGGAAGTAACCCTGTTCCACGCCCCTTTGGAGGAAGTCCAATGCCTCTGCTTCTTCGGCGCGCGCTGTTTCCTCGGCGTAGCGAATGATTTTCGGATATTTCTCAATTTCCTCAAAGAAACTCAGGTCGATTCCCTGCAGGAAGCGGATGCGAATCTCGAACGTCTTCAAGAGAATCTCCAGCACGTTTGGGTTCTCTTTGTAGGTTTGCGAGAGCGTCTCTTTGAGGTGTCGGTGGTGCTTCTGCATGCAGGCAAGAATCAGGTCTTCTTTGTCGGAGAAGATTTGGTAGAGCGTACGTTTCGACATGGTCAGCGCGTGTGCGATGTCGTCCATGGTGACGTTCTTGACGCCTTGGGTGTGGAAGGCTTGTGTGGCGACGTCGATGATGTGCTCTCTGATTTCGATGCGGTTGATTTCGCTGTGATGATGTGTTGTCATGATATGTGAGGAGGGTCAAAGGGGTCGGAGTCGCTTCGCTCCGGTCAAAGAGGTCAAAGGGGTCGGAGTCGCTTCGCTCCGGTCAAAGAGGTCAAAGGGGTCGGAGTCGCTTCGCTCCGGTCAAA
>JBJEAG010000224.1:0-9547 GCA_051868855.1 Alloprevotella sp.
GCGCCCTCATCCTCAGCGCCTTGCATCTTAGCCATTCTGACGCACCGCCGAGGGTAAAGCCAAAATCTGCTGTTGACACACCCTCGCATTATATATATATAATAAGGTGTGTCGGGTTTAGCGAAAAACACATTTTCTGAACCCCTGAAACGCCCTCGCTGAGACCGCGTGAAAGACATCTTCCACTAACTCCCATTTCTCCAAAAGTCAAATGTCCCACATTCGCAGATTCCTTCTCCTTCTCGTCATTGCCTTCGTGGCAGCGCTGAACGTCATGGCGCAAAGCAGCATGACCGACGAGCAAATCATGAAGTACATCAAAGACCAAACCGAACAAGGAGCCAGCCGCTCCGAAATCGTCACGAAACTCATGGAGCGCGGCGTCACGGTCGAGCAGATTCGTCGCATTCGCTCAAACTATGAGAAAGAACAGAGCGGCGAGGTGCCCGGTGCAAAAAACATCTCCGGACGCGAGAAGGGAACTGACCGCACCCGAAAAGCCAACGGCGACAAACGCGAAGAACCGAAGGGAAACAAACAGCGCAAAGTCGAGGAAAAGGACAAAAAGAAAATGTCGCAGAGGGAAAAGGACAAACAACGTTCCATGGACGAGGAAGAACTCTATGACGAACTTGAACTTCTCGTGCCCGAAGAGGAAGACGAGATGGAAGACGAGGAAAAGGAAGACCCAACGCGTCAGGTCTTCGGACGTAACATCTTCAACAACAAGCAACTCTCTTTTGAACCCAACATGAACATTGCCACGCCGCAGGACTATCGTCTCGGTCCCGGCGATGCAGTCTTTGTGGATATTTGGGGCGCTTCCCAGCAACGAATCGAAAGCACCGTCTCGCCCGACGGAACGATTGACATCACGAACTATGGTCCCGTTGCCGTGGACGGACTGACCGTTGCCCAAGCCAACGCCCGACTCCGCAGCACCGTCGGAGCACGCTACGGCGGCTCGCAAATCAAACTCACCGTCGGACAAACGCGCACCATCACCGTCGATGTCATGGGAGAAGTAAAGGTGCCCGGCACCTACACCCTCTCCGCCTTCGCCACCGTTTTCAATGCCCTCTACATGGCGGGCGGAACCAACGAAATCGGTACGCTGAGAAACATCCGAATCTATCGCCGCGGCAAACTCGTCTCCACCTGCGACATCTATGACTACATCCTCAACGGCAACATGAAGGGCAACGTGCGTCTTGCCTCGGGCGACGTCATCATCGTCGAGCCCTACGAGTGTCTCGTGCAGGTCACGGGAAAGGTGAAGCGCCCGATGTTCTACGAAATGAAAAGCAAGGAAAGCGTCGGCACGCTCATCAAATATGCCGGCGGCTTCACCGGCGATGCCTATCGCGGCAGTGTGCGTCTCGTCCGCCGTGCCGGCGACATGCTCTCGGTTCACACGGTCGATGAGTTTGAGCGCAACAACTTCCAACTCTGCGACGGCGACAGCCTGGCGGTGGATAGCGTGTTGAATCGCTACAAAAACATGGTCGAAGCCAAGGGCGCCGTGAAGCGTCCCGGAATGTATCAGATGGATGGCGGCATCACCACCGTTCGCCAACTCATCGAGGGCGCCGGCGGTTTGGCGGAAGACGCTTTCAGTGCGCACGCCATGATTCACCGCATGAAAGAAGACCGTACGCTCGAGGTCATTCAACTCGATGCCGCAGGCATCATGAACCACTCCGTCGCCGACGTCGCGCTCAAGAACGAAGACGTGCTTTTCGTTCCCTCCCGCCAACTCACCATGGGCGAAAGGACGCTGACCATTTCGGGTGAGGTGAACTACCCGGGAGAATATGAGTTCGCCGAGCACACCACGCTCGAGAGTTTCATCCTCCAAGCCGGCGGACTGAAAGACGCTGCCTCGTTGGTGAAAGTCGATGTGGCGCGCCGCATTCGCAACAAAAACGCTTCGGAATCCACCCTCAAGACGGCGGAGACCTATAGTTTCAAACTCAAAGAAGGCTTTGTCGTGGACGGAACTCCGGGCTTTGAACTCGAACCCTTTGACGAAGTCTATGTCAGACGTTCGCCGGGTTACGTCGAACAAGAGCACGTCACCGTCAAAGGCGAAGCCAACTTCACCGGCGTCTATGCCCTCACCTCGAAAGGCATGCGTCTGAGCGACCTTGTGAAAGCAGCCGGCGGTTTGACCAAAGAAGCCTACGCCCTCGGTGCACATCTTGAACGCCGCATGACGCCCGAGGAAAAACTCAAACAGCAGAACATGTTGAAGTTCGCGCTCAGCGGAGACTCCGTCGATACGAAGAAACTGGAGATTGGCGACACCCGAACCATGGGCATCAACCTCGAAGAAGCCATCAAGCATCCCGGCTCGAACGAATATGACATCGTGCTCCAAGACAACGACGTGCTCATCATTCCTCAGTTCAACAACACCGTTTCCATCAACGGCGAGGTGATGTATCCCAACACCGTTGCCTACACCAAGGGCGAAAAACTCTCCCACTACATCAACCAAGCCGGCGGCTTCGGTCAGTATGCCAAGAAGAAGCGCGTCTATGCCGTGAACATGAACGGCACGGTGACGCGTGTGAAGAGTGCGAAGGACATCCAGCCCGGTTGCAACCTGATTGTTCCCGCCCGCAAGAAGCGCAAGGGTCTCTCCTTCGCCGAAATCCTTTCACTCGGCACCGTCATGAGTTCCTTGGGTCTCATCATCTCCACCATCATCAAGAATTGAGAATGCAAGATCTTTTTGAAAAAGAAGACTATCTCTGTTACTCGTTCCCTGCGCCTCAGTATTTAGGAGCGAAGTATGTTCACAGACATTGGATTGCACAGCACATTCCCAATGACTGTAAGGTCGTGTTGGATGCCTTTGGTGGTTCACAAACTGTGGCGTATTTGATGAAGCAGCTCGGCAAGCAGACTTTGACCAATGATTTTATGGGCTTCTCGGACCAAATTGGCAAGGCACTTGTAGAAAACTCTTCTGTGACGCTGGATGAGAAAGATGTGGCTATGCTTTTCTCAGAGAATCAGAATCCCTCGGAATACAGTTTAATGGAGACTCTGTTCTCGGGTTTGTTCTTCACCCAGCCGGAGGCAGCATTGCTTGACAGTTTTCGCAGCAACGTTGACCGTCTTGATGATAAATACAAAAGAGCTTTGGCATTCACCGTGATGTGTCGGAGTTTGACGCGCAAGGTAACGATGGGGCATTTTGCTCACACACAAGCATTGAACTATGCTTCTAATCCGGAGCGCATCAAACGGAACAAGAGTCTGATTCGTCCTCTGAAGGATATTTTCCTGGAGTTGTTGTCGCAATATAATTCAGCAATCTTTGACAACAAGCAAGAAAACAGAAGTTACAATGAGAACATTCTTGATTTGCTGCCCTGCATGAAGAATGTGGATTTGGTCTATTTTGACCCGCCCTACTGCAACAGTCACGCGGACTATCAGTCTTTCTATCATTTATTGGAAACCTTTGTTGAATATTGGAAGGATAAGACCTTTGTGAATGGCACAAAACGCTATTCTCCCAAAAGATACAGTGGTTTTGACAAGGTGAAAGACGCCACTCGAAACCTTGGACTGATGTTTGAGCAGTCAAGGAATATTCCCACGTGGCTTGTGAGTTACAATGACCGAAGTTATCCCGACATTGACACCATGGTAGGCATGATAGAGCCTTACAAGCGTGTTCGCGTCGTGAGGAAACAGTATGACAACTCTCGTGGCGGCAAAGGCAGCGTGGCAGGAAGCAGTGAAGTCCTTCTGGTTTGTACGGCAAAATAAGTTAGGCATGAATAATTTCGAGAAATGGGACAAGGAGTTCCGTTCGCAAAACCTTTATGTTTTCAATCACAACGAAAATGCTTTGTTGTGGTTGAAGGTTCGTGCTGTTTGTCGAAGCAAGCAATTAGAGCGTTTTCTCCATGAGAATCAAATAGAGTTGTCATCTCGAAAACTGGCGGAAAAGAACAAAGAACTTTTTGAACTCTTAGAGAACAATCCGATTGGAGAGGAATGCCTCAACAGTTTTTTGCGTCTTCGCAGCAATGAGTGGTATGCTGCCAAGGGCATTGATGAATCTCAGTTAAAGGAAGAACTTTATAAGGTCCGTCATTATGCTTGGGGAGGCAATCAGAATAATTCTTTAGACAAACATTTGGTCAGCAAATATGTCAAAGTCATCACAGACTTTGATGACTTGCAAGGCAAACAGAAAGAAATCTCTGAGAACGCTTGGAACTATGTGCAAACGAGTTGGTACAATCATTGGTCTTCCTATCTCATCGAGTCTCTCTTCAAAAAACATCCGCGTGTCATTTCAGCTGTCGGTGAGATTAAGAGCGTTGATTTCTTCATCGACAACACACCGATTGATTTGAAAGTAACTTTCTTCCCCTCCCAGTTCTTGGAAGAAAAACTAAGAGAAAAGTTGGGAAAGAAAGAACTCTCTTGGCTCAAAGAAAAGGCTAAAAGTCTCCACGTTGAGGTCGATGGCTCGCTTCCCCCTTCTCAGCAATACTACGTCTTGACGGAAAAACTTTCTGATTTAGGGCATCGGGATGTTCTTGACATGCTCAGAAAACTTCGTCGTGAAGTTGTTGTAGAGGCAAGAGAAAATTCACTTGAACTGATGAGATGGCTTTATGCCCATCAAGGAGAAATGCGTTTCGGTGCAGAAAACAGAATCTTTGTCATCTTAACAGATGCTGACGACATGACTAATTCCTGGAAGATGAAACGCGCATTCAATCTGATTGAACCGGCTGTCAAACGTTATCTTGATGACTTTGACGAGCGACTGATGAAAGAAATTAGTTTTACATTTAGAAAAGAATCATACAAAGCATTGGCAGACGTGATTTTCATCGTCAAAGAGTAGAAGTCTCCGACGGAGGAACTCGTCTATAATATAATCACCAAACCCCACTGAAAAATGTCTGAAACTAACAACGTTCCCGTTGCAGCGAAGAAGGAAGAGGGCGTTTCTCTGACGAAAAGAGAAATCCGGCTCGACATCCTCTTCGGAAGCCTCTGGCGAAACAAAAAGAAATATGTGCTGCCGCTCGTCATCACCTTTGTCGTCTCGAGCCTGCTCGTCGTTTGCATCCCGCGCTACTATACCGTCAAAGTGACCCTCGCTCCGGAGGCTTCCATCGGCGGCGGCGAAGGCGGGCTCAGCAGTTTGGCGAGCATGGCGGGCATCAACCTTTCGTCCATGAACTCCGGCGACGCCATCATTCCGATGTTCTATCCCGACGTCATGTCCAGCACAGACTTCGTCGTGCCTCTTCTGGCGGAGAAGGTGAAGACTGCCGACGGCGAGTTTGAAGGTACGGTGGCGGACTACATGTCGAAACATCAGAAGGCGGCATGGTGGAACCTCGCTCTCGCCTGGGTCGTGAACAAACTCAAACCTGCCGAAGAAGAACCCTCTGTCGGCGGGACCCCCAAACCGCTTTGGGACGTCAATCCCAAAGCCCTCACCAAACGTCAGGAGCGCATGGTGGAAGGGCTCGCTCGCTCCGTCGGAAGTGTCGTGGACAAGAAGACTGACGTCATCACCATTTCCGCCACGGCTCAGGATCCGCAGGTTGCTGCCCAGCTCGCGGAGATTGCCACCGCCCACCTCCAAGAGTTCATCATCATCTACCGAACGAAGAAGGCGAAGAATGACCTCGAGCACTACCAGAAGCTCTATCGTGAGTCAGAAGCGGAGTATCACAAGACGCAGGGGGAATATGCCGCCTACGCCGATTCCCATCAGGATGTCGTTCAGTCCTCTTTTCGCATGAAGGAGCAAGCCTTGGAGAACGAACTGCAGCTCGCGTTCAATCAGTACAGCCAACTCAAGCAGCAGGTTCAGCTTGCCGAGGCAAAAGTCATGGAGCGCACGCCGGCGTTCACGGTCATTCAGAATGCCACCGTTCCGACGCGGCCGACGGGTCCGAAGCGCATGATCAGTGTCTTGGCTTTCCTCGTGCTTTGTTTTTTGGTCACTTCGGCTTGGATTTTAGTGAAGGACCCGCAAGTGAAGTTCTGATTTTCGTTCTTCGAGCGCGTTTGACCCATGCTTTTTCTTCTTCTCGTTCTCTCGCTTTTCGCGTTTGTCGCCTCTGTTGCTTTTTTGGAGCCCAGAAAAGACAGATTCACGCTCTACGGCTATCTTGGCGTTGGAGCGGCTCTCTTTTTGTTGACTGCTTTCAAGCCTGTCGAGTCGGTGCTGGATGCGGAAACCTATCTGAACTATGCGGAAGGCGGGTCCGACGAGTTGTTGGTTGAACCGAGTTTCCTGTTCATCTCGTCCTTGGCTGAGAACCTCTTTGGTTCCACCTATTTTCTTTTCCTCCTCTATGCGCTCATCGGCATTCCGCTGAAACTTTGGACCATCAGCCGTTTGAGTCCCGTTTGGTTCTTCTCCGTGCTGTTTTGGATGAGTCATTTCTTCATTTTGCAAGACCTGACCCAGATTCGCGCTTCAGCCGCCGTGGCGTTCTTCCTTTTTGGCTTATATTTTCTCAGCCAAGGTCGTCGCGTCGCCTTTCTTCTTTGCGCCGCCGCCGCGAGCGTGTTCCACATCTCCGCTCTCGTCCTCTTCCCCTTGTTCGCTCTCGGCAACGCCCCGCTCTCCAATCGTTGGAAAGTCTTCTTGGCGGTCGCTCCTGTGATAGGTTATGCGCTGGCAGCCGCCAAGTTCAATTTCCTGACCACCATTCCGATTCCCTACATTCAAGAGAAATTGGAAATCTATGAGGCGGCGCGCGACGCGGGTGCCATGAATAGCGACGAGATTAACGTCTTCAACGCTGTTGTCTTGGTGAAGTTGTTGGCATACTACCTTCTGCTTTGGAAATATGAGGTAGTCCGTGAGCGCGGCGTTGAGATTGCGCTGTGGTTGAAGATTCAGGCACTCTCCATCGTCTGTTTCACTGCCTTTTCCTTCCTTCCCGTGCTCTCGTTTCGCATCAGCGAACTCTACGGCGTGGTGGAAATCCTCCTTTTCCCCGCTTTGATTTACATTGTCCGCCCGCAGTGGGCAAGCAGATTGCTCGCCATCTGCTTCGCCTCGGGTGTCTTTTTCTTGGACGTTTTCTATAATGACCTTATTCAGTTATAGCATATATTTTTATTAGAGCACAAATATTTTTCTCATCATGAAGAAACCTTGTGTCGCAATTCTCATGGCCACCTTTAATGGAGAGCGGTTCGTTGCAGAGCAAATAAAGTCCATTCAAGAGCAGACTTTCACGGACTGGACTTTGTACGTCCGCGACGATTTGTCCACGGATTCCACCTTGTTCGTTCTTCAAGAAATGGCAAAGAAGGACAAACGAATCGTGATTGTCGCAAATTGCGAGAAAGGGGGCGCAAAAAAGAATTTTGAGGCATTGTTGAGAGACGTTTCTGCCGACTACTATTTCTTTTCCGACCAAGATGACATTTGGAAGCCTAAGAAAATAGAGATGACACTTGAAAAGATGAAAGAAGTGGAGAAACAACATCCCGGAGTCCCTGTTGCCATTCACACTGACTTACAAGTAGTCAATCAGGAGCTCCAAATCATAGCCCCTTCCTATTGGCAAATGGCTCGTATCGCCCCATCTTTGCTTCGCACAGCAGAGGAACTTTCAGCACATTGTCTCATCACGGGGTGCACACTCCTCATCAATCAGAGAGCAAAAGAGGTTAGTCTGCCTTTTCCGCCTGAAGCCATCATGCACGATGCTTGGATTGCTCTCAGAGTTGCTGTTTGTAAGGGCGTCATTAGAGAAGTGAATGTGCCAACAATGCTCTATCGGCAACACACTTCTAATACACTCGGCGCAAAAGACCTTCGACAACACTATATTCGCAATAAAATAAAGACTATAGGTATTACGTTGAAAGATCAAATGCATTATTTTTGCATGTTAAAGCGTGCGGGAGGAACTATCAACATATTCGGATTCTATTGGGTAAAGTTGCAATACTATTTTAACTATAAACGTGTTTTGAGAACACTTCATCAGAAGAATTAAGTCCTATGATTTCAGTTTGCATTGCCACCTATAACGGAGAAGCCTACATTGCCGCGCAGTTGCAAAGCATCGCCACGCAACTCTCGCCGGACGACGAAATCATCATTTCGGATGATGGTTCGACCGACTCAACACTTCGCATCATTGATTCTCTTGATATACCAAATATTAAGGTTTTTCATCATAAGAGTACGGGACACTCTGCCGCCAACTTCGAACATGCTTTAAAACAATCGCAAGGAGAATTTATTTTTCTATCCGATCAGGATGACTGTTGGTGCAGTAATAAGGTCAAAGTGATGATGTGTGCGCTCAAAGACCATGCTTGCGTGGTCAGTGACTGCTATATTACCGATCAGAATCTGAACATTATTCATGATTCTTTCTATTCTACCAGCGGTACTCATTTTACTAAATGGAAGAATCTCCTATTGCGCAATGGTTATCTTGGCTGTTGCATGGCTTTCCGGCGTGATGTGTTGCGGAAAGCTTTACCATTTCCCAAAAATGTTCCCATGCATGACATTTGGATTGGAAACATTGCCGCCATGTCTTTTGACGTGACTTTCCTTCCAGACAGACTCATCTACTATCGTCGTCACGGGCAAAATGCTACGTCTACGGGGGGAGATAGTGTGTCCACATTATGGCAAAAGATAACCTATCGTTGGAATGTTATCATTAATCTTATTCGATGTTTATGATGTTTTCTTACATGATTAAGGACTGAAGATTCCGTATGACAAAGAAAAGCATAGTTTGTCTTTTCTTCCCCCGCTCCGCGTCGCAGCGACCGAGGGAAATAACTCCCCGTTTTGCCATCTGCGTCCCCTCGAAAAGGGCGGTTTGGACACCGACTTTCGATTTTAACACTTTTGGATTTCGCGATTTTATTTTGTATATTTGTGTAGAGATAAGGGAGGAGCGGTGCTCTTCCCTTTTTTCGTGGTTTTTCCTTAGGTTTTCGGGCAAAAAGTCAGGGAATCGGAAAAATTTCTCCCTTGAAAATTTCAATTTTCTTCCGGCTCAAAAATTTGAGTCAAAACGTAGGAAAAACTTTTAGGCAGAAAGTTTGATTTGGGCTCGGAGACCGTGTTTCGAGAGGTTAAAAATGTTAATGTCGCTCTGCCGATTTGTCAAGATTTTTCAGCAAGGCTTTTCGTCGCTCCGGCATCGCGTTTTTGCCTTGAGACATCTTGTGTCAGTTGGAAAAACAAAAACAGAAATAAACCCCTTGTGCTTGATGCAAAATGTCTCTTGCGAGCCATTGATGCTGCAGCCGTCAGAAACTCTCCGAAGCAAGCTTTGAGATTTTCAGACGGCTGCAGCATCACCCTTTCGGGTTTTGCATCATCACAAGGCGATAAACCATACGATAAACACAAGAGCTAAAGAGGAAAGAATGCAACTGTAGATAGCTTTATTCCTATTGCTGTATAGTAAAAGTTTGACGAATGTGATTAACCGCATGGTGAGTGCTGAAAGCACGAACGAGGGAGCCGCAGGCGACCGAGATTCTAGCCCAGGGT
>JBJEAG010000225.1:0-2020 GCA_051868855.1 Alloprevotella sp.
CCTTTTTCTGAAGTCAAAAAGACAAAAAGTCAAAGAGACAAAAAGTCGGTGACCAATTTTTGAAGTCAAAAAGACTAAAAGTCAAAGAGTCAAAAAGTCGGTGACCAATTTTTGAAGTCAAAAAGACTAAAAGTCAAAGAGTCAAAAAGTCGGTGACCGAACCAACCTCTCAAACCCCTCAAACCCCTCAAACCCCTCAAACCCCTCAAACAACCTCCGCGCCGACCCCTTTGACCCTTTTGACCTTTTTGACCTTTTTGACCGGAGCGCAGCGACTCCGACTCTTTGTCTCTTTGACTCTTTGTCTCTTTGTCTCTTTGACTCTTTGTCTCTTTGACTCTTTGTCTCTTTGACTCTTTGTCTCTTTGACCCTTTGTCTCTTTGACCCTTTAAATCCCAAACATTATGATAACCTATTCATTCCTTCAGCAATATTGGTGGTTCTTAGTGAGCCTCCTCGGCGGTTTGCTCGTATTCCTCATGTTCGTGCAGGGCGCCAACAGCCTCATCTTCCGTCTCGGACGCAATGAGGAAGAACGTAACCTCATCATCGGTTCCACGGGACGCAAGTGGGAACTGACCTTCACGACCCTCGTCACCTTCGGCGGCGCCTTCTTCGCCAGTTTCCCTTTGTTCTACAGCACCTCCTTCGGCGGCGCCTACTGGATTTGGATGCTCATCCTCGTGAGTTTCGTGCTCCAAGCCGTAGCCTACGAGTTCCAAGCCAAACCCGGCAACGTGCTCGGTCGCGATTGGTATCGCCGCTTCCTCGTCTTCAATGGCGTGGTCGGACCCTTCGTCGTCGGTGCCGCGGTCGCCACCTTCTTCACGGGCAGTGATTTCACCGTTTCCCACAATTCGTTCCGCTACGGCATGGCTCTCGGCACTCCCGTCATCAGCTACTGGGGCAACTCCAGCTACGGACTCGATGCCCTTTTCTGCCCATGGAACTGGATGCTCGGCTTGGCGGTTGTTTTCCTCACCCGCGTCCTCGGCTCGCTCTATCTGCTGAACAATATCCACGACGAGGAACTGCGTCCGCGCCTGCGCCGTCAGGTACTCATTGACACCGTCCCCTTCCTCGTCCTCTTCCTCGCCTTCGTGGGACGCATCTTGACCGCCACGGGTTTGGTTTATGACGATGCGACGCAGACCTTCGCCCCCGAGGCATACCGCTACCTCCACAGTTTCTTGTCCATGCCGGCGCTGTCGTTGCTCTTCCTGGTGGGCGTCGTGCTCGTCTTGGTCGGCATTCTCCGCACGCTGCTCAAGCCCTCGACCGTCAGAGGAATCTGGTTTGCGGGCATCGGCACGGTTCTCACCGTCACCGCCCTGCTCCTCGTGGCAGGTCTGGATGGCACAGCCTACTATCCCTCCTCGCTTGACCCGCAGAGTTCGCTGTGTCTCGCCAACAGTTGCAGCAGCGAGTTCACGCTGACGGTCATGTCGGTGGTCAGCCTCCTCATCCCCTTCGTCTTGGCGTATATTGCCTACGTTTGGCACACCATTGACCTCGGCGGTTTGAGCCGCAAGGATTCGTAAGATTTGACGTTCGCCACGTTTTGTCAGAAGAGTGTGCTTCTTAATAACCGTGAAGAAATCTTGCGCGGATAGAAAACAACTTGTATATTTGCCACACATTGTCGCAAAAAGTAATTACTAATCCCCTAAAATTTAATACGCCATGAGACACACGTATTCTTTTTGGAAGTTGTTCTTCCTCTCCGGTCTGACTTTCGGCATCTATCCGCTGGTGAAGTTCACGCAAATGGGTGACGACATCGAAGCCCTCGACCACAAATCCGCCATTCCCTTCTGGGCAGTAGCGCTCTTCCTTTCCCCGCTCACTTTGGGCATCTTCGCTCTTGTTTGGTGGCACAAGATGTGCAACAGAATCGGCAATCTCGGTCCCTCCAACGGTTTCAGCGCAGGCACCTTCTGGGGCTGGAACGTTCTGGGCATTTTCATCCTTATTGGTCCCCTCGTATTCTTGTGGAAACTCTGCAACGCGCTCAACTCC
>JBJEAG010000226.1:0-9523 GCA_051868855.1 Alloprevotella sp.
GACTTTTCGGCGGGCAAGAATGATGCCACGGCAAACAAGAATGATGCCACGGCGCGAAGGTTTCGCCAACCGCGCCACACGACGCAAAGTTCAGCACGAAAAAATCGCCATTTCCCGACGTTTTCACGCGAAAAATGACGATTGCGAAAAAAAATGGAGGACGCGAGGGCGACGCTCGTCAGTCCTCGCCATCGAGAATGGCGCGGAGGGCGTCGATGTCGGCGACCACGCGGAAGTAGTCTGCAGGTTTGCCGACAATCAGTCCGAGTTCGAAGAGACGGTCGAGGGCGGAGAGGATGCCGTCCCAGCATCCATCGACGTTGAAGAAGACCAAAGGCTGACGGACTATGCCGATGCCGGCGTTTGCCATGACGGTGAAGGCTTCGTCCAAGGTGCCGATGCCGCCGGGCAGGGCGACGAGAATGTCGCTCTCGCGGTTCATCATGGTTTTGCGGTCGCCGAGATCGACGCAACGGAAGGTGACGTCGATGAGGTCGCTGACAAGGTCGCGTTCGACGAGGATGTCGGGCACCATGCCGAAGACTCTGCCGCCGCTGTCCTTGACGCTTTTCGCCAGAACCTCCATCAGTCCCTTGCGGGCGCCGCCATAGACGAGCGTGCGTCCCGTCGAGCCGATGAGCTGTCCGACTTCGCGGGCGGCACGGGTGAAACTCTCGGGAAGGTCTTCGCGAGCGGAGAGATAGACTCCTATTTTCTGATGCATATCTCCCGGAACGTTTATTTCACCGCCACGCATTCGATTTCCACGCTTGCTCCTTTCGGCAACGTCTTCACCGCCACGGCGGAACGAGCGGGAAAGGGAGCAGCGAAGAACTCCGCATAGACTTCGTTCATGCCCGCGAAATCGTTCATGTCGGCAAGGAAGACGGTCGTCTTGACGACGTGCTCCATGCCGAGTCCGATGCTCTCGAGAATATGTTTGACATTGAGAAGCGACTGTCGGGTGAGGTCGCGAATGTCGCCCTCGGCGAACTGACCGGTGGCGGGGTCGATGGGAAGTTGTCCGGAGACATAGACCGTGTTTCCGGCTTGGATGGCTTGGCTGTAGGGACCGATGGCGGCGGGAGCCAAGGAAGTTTGAACGGGTTGTTTCATAGTTATATATTTCTTTGGGATTAATGATGCGAATGCCTGTTTCCGTCGGACGCGGCGCTTCCGGCGCGGCGCGACTCACGCCTCGAGAATCCAAAGGATGGCGAGCCAGTGGGCGACGCTGCCGAGGAGGACGAAAATGTGCCAGATGCCATGGAAGAAACGGCGACTGTCGTGGGCGAAGAAGTAGGTTCCGGAAGTGTAGAACAGTCCTTCGGCGAGAATGGCGCAAAGGGCGGAAGTCGGGATGGAACGACAGACGGGCTCGGCGATAAAGACGAACGCCCAGCCCATGATGAGATAGAGCAGAAGAGAAAGACGCGGCCAACGGTCTATGGCGGTAATCTTATAGACTGCGCCGCCGAGCGCCACGCCCCAAAGAATGCCGAAGACGAGCCAGCCTGCCCAGCCGCCGACCACGCCGATGCAAATGGGCGTGTAGGACGCGGCAATCATGACATAAATGCTGATGTGGTCGAAAACGCGGAGGCGGCGCTTCGCCTTGCCGGGCAGCCACCAATGATAGAGCGTGCTGGCGGCATACATCACCAACATTCCGCACGTGAAGAAGGTCACTCCGAAGGCGTTCTTCCAGTCGCTGCCGTAGCCGAGACTCAGAATGAACCAGGCGGCGGAGAGGGTGAAGAGAACGCCCGCGAGATGGGTGAACGTGTTGAACAGTTCCTCGGGCGAGCGGCGCAGAAAGTCGATTCGGAAACGACGGGCGAGGCGGTGGGAAGAGGTCATGAAACGGATTTTTGATGATTGGTTTGCGAAGGGGCGCGGTGTGTCATAATAGCCAATCTGCTGCGTTGCTATCGGCTTCGGGCTTGGTCATGTACTTCAGTACACTCCCTGCGCCCTCAACCTCAGCGCCTTGCATCTTAGCCATTCTGACACACCTTCGAGGGTGTAGCACAATGTGCATTATGACACACCCTCGGGCGCAATCGGCGGCGAAGTTAGCAAGAGTTTGAGGAATAATCCCCATGATTCGCGGAATAAGCGCCCAAAACGGAGAGAAACGGGCGGCGAAGCAAACGATAGGACTGCCGTTCGGCAGCGCGCAAGAAGAAGACGCGCCTCAGCGAGATGCCGGGGCGCGTCCGATAAATATTACGCTAAAGAATTAGATTCGTTCAGGGAACAAACACTTTCTTGCCGCCAATGAGATAGATTCCGGCGGGCAGACCGTTGAGGTCGGAGGCAGTGCGAGCGTGGCTGCGAACCTTGACGCCGCTCAGCGTGTAAACTGCGCTGTCGCCGTTCTTCTCGAGAACCACGTTGGTCACGGCATCAATCTTTCCGTCGATGGGAATCACAACTTCAGAGGTTTCTTCTGTCTCGGGCACGTTGATGTCGATGTAACCGGAGTTGTTGGCTACGCCTTCGTGAGCTTTGGAATCGACGATGGTGGTGCCTTGATAGAGAATGCCGAAGCCTACGTTGAGCTCGGAGATAGGAGCGAGCGTGCCGACGAGATTGTTCACCTCGAGAGCCTCAGTGGTGGTGTTGTTGGCGAGACCTTCGACTGTGGTTTCAACCGTTTCGAAACTGTATTCGCTTTCGCCATACTCTTCCTTGAAGAAGAAGGGGGTACCACCTACGATGACTCCATCGATGGGAGAGAGGACAAGGTTGTCTGCGTTTCTGCCGACAATGGAGAAGGCATTGCCTTCGCGAACTTGGATGTCAACGGGCAGGGTGACGATGCTGAACTTGGAAGGATTGACTTTCCAAAGGATGGCACCTTCATAAGCGTTGTCCATATCCACTTCTTCAAACTTAAAGGCGGAGTTGTCGCTGCCGTTTGCCACACCCCAAGTCACAACGTTCTTCGAACCGGGCTCGGCGTTGAGATAAACACCTTCGTCGAAGACTACGTTGAAGACGCCGGGCACCTTGGCGGAGCGAAGCGTGAAGGCGCAAGTGTCGGCTGCGGTCGAACCGATGACGCTGCGAGTGAAGTCCTTCGGATTGTTGAGATATTCACCCGTCATCACGTTCTTGAGAAGGAAGGTTCCGTCTTCGTTGTGAATGAACTTCCAGATGGCGTAAGGACGATAGGTCACGTCGTCGGAGGGGTGCATCCATTTCATTCCGACACCGTTTCCGGCAGCATAAACGTAGGAGCCGTTCGGATTGGCTTCGATGGCAGCATCAGTGGCATCGTCGGCGGCGGGAGCGGTCTGGCTCACGAGATAATAGAACTTTCCGTCAGCAGGTTTCACAACGGCTTGAGCGAAAGCAGCGAGCGCCTGGTTGAGTGCGGCTTTGACTTCGTTGATTTCAGCGAGCGTCATGATGTCCTTCACTTTGCTTTCGTTTTCAGCGATGACAGCGTTGAGTGCGTCGATGGCTTCTTGCGGGAAGTAGCCCGGCTCGGTGCCGACGGCAGCGTTCTCAGCCTGTGCTTTTGCCTCGTTGAGAATGGCGAGTGCTTCGGCAGGATGCGGATAGTTCTCCACAAAGAGTTCGTGGGCGGCATTCAGTTCGTCGATGATTTCGCGCGTGGCGGCGTTGGCGACGATGGCTGCGTTAGCTGCTGCGAGGGCTGCTTCAAATCTGGCGCGCACTGTGGCATCCACTTCTTCGATGAGAGACTCGGAGGGCACGTAGGTTGCCTCGTAAATCTGGAACGCACTCATGCAGAAGAACGGAGCGCCGGAAACTTTGGCGGCATTGTTGCCCGTGCTCAGCACGTCGAAACGAACGTAGCGATAGGGCTGATCAAAAGCGATGCTTCCGTAGCCCACGATGTTCTGGTAGGTGCGGTCTGTTCCGCCGGCGTTATAGACGAGCGAGTCAACATAGTTCGTCGTGATGTAGCCTTGGCGAACCCAGGCGGCGGCGTCGGGACCTTCGGAGATGTCGTTGCAGGCATAAACCTCGAGTTTCACGGGATACTGCGGAGCCGCGTTGTAACCGTCGCCCGGGTTGATGCGCTTGATGGTCTTGAACTCGATGGCGGAAACAGCCCTGTTGAGGTCGGCGCCGAGATAGTGATACTTGCCCGTGAAGGTCTGGTCTGCACGCCAACTGGAGTGGAAGAAGGAAGTCGGGTCGTTGAAGTCAAGCAACGCGTCGGTGGAACCTTCGCTGGGGTCTTGACAGTTGGACCAATACTGCGAACCTGCGTCGATGAGACCGGGAAGGTCGAAGTAGGGATCACCGTGGGAAGCATCGGAAGTGTAGGCAAAGCCGGCGTCGTAGTCAGCCTTGGCAGCATCGTAGGCTTTCTTCAGTTCCGTGTTCAGTTTCACCTGTTCAATGTCAGCGAGGACAGCTTCCAGGTCAGACTCCTCGACGTGGAGGAACTGCCAGCCGGAAGCAGCGGCGGTCGTTGTCCAAGTCACGACGCCAATGCCGTCCTTCATGGTGTGGAGAGCAGTACAGTCGGGATAGCCGTCAGCAGCCCAACCGGCAATCGGATTCTCGACGAGGCGCGGGTTCTCAATGACGAAGTAGTCTTTGTTCTGCGGATAAATCAGGTAACTCTCCTCAGCCTCTTCGGTGGAGGGGATGTACTGACCGACACGTTCGGCGGCACCGACGTAGCGTCCGGTATAGACGTTCTGAATGAAGTAGGAGCCCGGTCTTTCGGGGTTCTCCGTCATCTTCCAGATATATTTGGTGTCGGCAGCGGTGATGACTTCGGGCAGTTCCCAAGTGGAGTTGTAGGTCCAGCAGAGTTGCGTTCCGTTGTCGTAGGTGGCATTGAGTTCGGTACGGGCGCTGCGGAAGTAGTAGTAGCCGTTCTTCACTTTCACTGCTCCGTCTTGAGCGGCGCGGATGGCTGCTTTCAGTCGGTCGATGGCAGCGTCTGCCATTTCGTAGGTCACTTCGGCACTGTTGGCAACTTCAAGCGCGTTGGCGTAGGCAGCGAGCATCTCATCGTAGAGAGCCTGGCTGATTTGACCGGGCTCATCGCCCACGTTGTAGAGATTGTCGAGACCATCGGCGGGAACGATTTCGTCAAGCACATTGCGGATGTAGGTGCTGGCAGGCATTTCCTCCACATAATATGCATACCACAAATTCTGATTGTAGTTGTTGCCCAGCGTCGGGTTGCCGCCGAGCGCACCGTTGAGGAGGAAAGTGAGGTTGGTTCGCGTGGCGGTCTCGTAGGTCTGGTCGGCGCCACAGAGAATCACACCGGAGCCACACTGTTCGTTGGGAGTGCGAAGCGTGGCGCAAGTCCAGTCTTCAACTTCCGTGGGGTCAGCGTCCATCTGCTCGGAAGTGTAACCCACCGCGTTTTTGAGGGTGAATCTCCAAGCACGTGCTTTGGTGGCAGTGTAGGAGATGACGCCGGTTTTGTTCTCGAGATAGAGGCCCGTGGAAACTTGTTTCAGGAGCCATACGGGTTCGCCATCCTCTTGTTCTCCGTCAAGCACAATCTGAAGGAGGTTCTCATCGGTGATGATGGTTGTCTTGGTGATTCCCTTCACAAAGTCGGGAGTCGGCACGGTTCCGGTGTCGAATGCGCCGCTTTGGAGCACGAAGCTCACGCCTTCGTCGAGGTAGCCGGCTTCAAGGGCTCCTCCGTCGGTCAATGAACCACCGGTCACCACATAGCGCTTCTCGGCTTGTGCCGTGCAGATGCCGGTCATGAACATCACGACCAGCAGAAGCAGGTTGTAGGTTTTTCTCATGTTTCAGTTGATTTAGGGTTAATAAATAGAAGTATTCTGTTCTCTTTTTGTGAAACGAAAAAGCATCGTTCCTTTTTGAATCCGATTTACTCGCTTGCCGAGCCGCAGCTCATCTTCGCGGAGCAAAGATAGGCTGATTTGACTTAAATGACAAAGCTTTGCGAAGCCGACTTGAATTTTTTTTCTAATTTTGCTCCTCCAAAGCAGAGAATCAGAGAAATCGGACACTTTTTCTGTTCTTTTCTTCTGCACGCATTTTTCTCATTAAATCACAGAGTCCTTTTGACCCTTTGACCCAAGAAACAAAATCTGAACGATGTTAGAAATAAAGAATCTGCACGCTTCCGTGGAAGGAAAAGAAATCCTGCGCGGAGTGAACCTCACCATCCGAGAAGGAGAAGTACACGTCCTGATGGGACCGAACGGTTCCGGCAAGAGCACACTCAGCCACGTGCTGGTGGGAAATCCGAAATACGAAGTGACGGAAGGAAGCATCACCTTCCGCGGCAAAGACCTCCTTGCTCTCTCACCCGAAGACCGCTCCCACGAAGGCATCTTCATGTCCTTCCAAGCGCCCACCGAAATCCCCGGCGTCTCCATGACCAACTTCATGAGAGCCGCGCTCAACGCCAAACGGAAATATTTCGGACAAGAACCCATCCCCGCCTCCGACTTCTTGAAACTCCTCAAAGAGAAACGCAAACTCGTCGGTCTCGACGCGCACTTCATGAGCCGCGGCGTCAACGAAGGCTTCTCCGGAGGCGAACGCAAACGCAACGAAATCTTCCAAATGGCGGTGCTCGAACCGTTCTTCAGCATCCTCGACGAAACGGACTCCGGACTTGACGTGGACGCTCTGCGCATCGTCGCCGAAGGATTCAACACACTCCGCACACCGCAAACGTCCGCCATGGTGATTACGCACTACCAGCGAATGCTTGACTATCTCAAACCAGACTTCGTCCACGTCCTCGTCAAAGGACGCATCGTCAAAGAAGGAACCGCGCAACTGGGCTACGAAATCGAAGAACGCGGATTCGACTGGATTATCAAGGAGGCGTAGTATATATATAATAAGGAGTATTCCATGAACAGCGAACAGCAATACATCGACCTCTTCCGCGCTCACCGCAACTTGCTGGAGCAACACGCCGCGCCGGTCACCAACCGACCGCGCGAAGAAGCGGCGGCACTGCTTGAACAGCAGGGACTGCCCGACCGGAAGACAGAACGCTACAAATACACTGACGCACGGGCGGCATTCGCGCCGAACTTTGGCGTGAACCTCAAACGTCTGCTGCCCAAAGCGAATCCCTACGACACTTTCCGCTGCCAGGTGCCCAACCTGAGCACCTCGCTTTTCTTCGTCGTCAACGATGTGCCCGTCCCGGCGCCGGCGCACACGCAGTCCCTCCTTCCCGAGGGTGTGACGGTCGATTCCTTCTCCCGCGTGGAGAAAAACCGCCCCGGATGGCTGGAGGCTTTCTATCATCGCGCTGCCTCCCGCGAACGTGACTTCAAAACCGGACACGACGGAGTCACGCTTCTCAACACTCTTCTCGCACAAGACGGCTTGCTGATTCACGTCCCCGCCGGCGTGAAACTCAAAACGCCGATTCAAGTCGTCAATATGTCGGTCGCCGCCTCTGACTTCCTTTCCGCCCGCCGCATCGTGATTGTCGCCGAAGAAGACGCCGAAGTCGCCGTCCTTTTCTGCGAACACGCCGAGGGCACTCCCTCCTATCTCACTTCCGAAGTGACCGAAGTCTATGCCGGCGCCAACTCCTCCGTCTCCCTCTATTCCATCGAAGAAACCAACGAGCGCTGCACGGCGTTCCGAAACATTTTCACGGAACAGCAGCGCGGCAGTCGCGTGACCTGCCACTCCGTCACGCTGACCTGCGGCACCAGTCGCACCCGCCTCGACGCCCGACTGAATGGCGAAGGTGCGGTCTGCGAAGCCTTCGGCGCCGTCATTGCCGACGACTCCCGCCGCGTGGACCACAACGTACTCGTCGAACACCTCGCGCCCGGCTGTCAGAGCGACATGCTATATAAATATGTGTTGGACGGCAGCAGCGTCGGCGCCTTCGCCGGCAAAGTCTATGTCGCCCCCGGCGCCGACCAAACGCTTTCGCGCCAGACCCACGCCAGCCTTTGCGCCTCGCCGACCTCGCGTGCTTTCTCGCAGCCCATGCTGGAGATTTATGCCGATGATGTCAGTTGCAACCACGGTTCCACAACAGGAAAGTTGGACGAGGCAGCCTTGTTCTATATGCGTCAGCGCGGCATCCCCGAAGCGGAGGCACGCCTGCTTCTGCAACACGCCTTCATCAACGAAGTCCTGCGCCACGTCTCCATTCCTCACCTCTACGACCGCCTCGCCTTCCTCACCGACCAGCGTTTCCGCGGCGCCCTCCGCCATTGTCAGGGCTGCCGGCGCTGCGGCGTGAAGTGAGGCTCTCTTGTTCTTTGCACGCTATGTTTGATTTAGAAAAAATACGTTCCGACTTTCCCATTTTGGAAAGAAAGGTCTATGACCGCCCGTTGGTCTATTTGGACAATGCCGCCACGACTCAGAAACCTCGCTGCGTCGTCGATGCCATGAGCGAGGAATATTTCTCCGTCAATGCCAACGTGCACCGCGGCGTGCATTTCCTTTCGCAGCAAGCCACCGGCCTCCACGAAGCAGCCCGCGAACGGGTGGCACGCTTCATCGGTGCTTCCTCGTCTTCGGAAATCATTTTCACGCGGGGCACGACCGAGAGTCTGAACCTCGTGGCGTCGTCCTTCTCCGAGGCTTTCCTCCAAGAGGGCGACGAAGTCTTGCTGACGGTCATGGAGCACCACAGCAACATCGTCCCTTGGCAACTCGTCAGAGAGCGAAAGGGAATTGTCCTCAAAGTCATTCCCATCAACGATGCCGGCGAAGTCGATTTGGAAGCCTACGAGCAACTCTTCACGCCGCGCACCCGCCTCGTCGCCGTCACCCACGTCAGCAACGTGCTCGGCACGGTGAATCCGGTGAAGCAGATGGCTGCCGTGGCTCATGCCCACGGTGCCCACATTCTTGTGGATGGCGCACAGAGCGTGCCGCATTTTTCCGTGAACGTCCAGGATTTGGACTGCGACTTCCTCACCTTTTCCGGCCACAAGGTCTATGGTCCGACCGGCATCGGCGTGCTCTACGGCAAGGAAGACCTGCTGGACCGCATGCCTCCCTATCAAGGCGGCGGCGAAATGATTTCCCGCGTCACCTTTGAGCACACGACCTTCGAGCGTCTGCCCTTCAAGTTTGAGGCAGGCACGCCGGACTATGTCGGCGCCCACGGACTCGGCGTGGCGTTGGACTATGTCGAACGTCTCGGCATGGAGAACATTCACCGCCACGAGAAGGAACTCACGCGCTACGCCATGGAGCAACTCTCGCTCATCCCCGGCATGCGACTCTTCGGCACCGCCGCCGAGAAGGACGCGGTCGTGGCGTTCACCGTCGGCGACATTCATCCGTTGGATTTAGGCACGCTCCTCGACCGCCTCGGCATTGCCCTCCGCACAGGTCATCACTGCGCCCAACCGCTCATGGCGCGCTTCGGAGTGGAAAGCATGGCGCGCGCCTCCTTCGCGCTCTACACCACCCGCACCGAGATTGACGCCCTCGTCAGTGCCATCGACCGCGTCAGAAAAATGTTTTGACAAGTATTGCTGTCCGGTAAAAGTTGTTTCATCCGGATGGTGAGTGCTGAAAGCACGAA
>JBJEAG010000227.1:0-2005 GCA_051868855.1 Alloprevotella sp.
GGCGCACACGTGTGCATCGTTACGGTGCACACCAACGACTCCCAAGGAAAGAATGACAAGTCCCAAGAAAAAACTATCGAAACGGCGGACAGAAACGACAATGTCTGCCGTGGCACAGTTGGGAATGGGGAGAGGTTGCACGGACTGCGGGTTGGGCGGGAACGAAAGCAGCATTGTGGTCGGCACACTGCGCTCAAAGTTTTGGCAAGAAATAACATTTTGGACGCAGGCGGGGAGTTTTCGGAGTTTTTTCCGTAAGTTTGCCCCGACATTGGCACGTGCGTCTTTTCAGATGTGACAGCCGATTCCCCAAGTTGAACTTTCCTTGACCTCGAACTCTATGAAAAAAACAACAGAACTTCTGCAGAACCTCCGAACCCGCACTTCCCACGTGTTCGGACTGACGACCGTGCTGCTCTTCGCTCTGGTCGTTTCTCTCCAATCTTGTTCGGACGACTCTCCGGGCTACATCATCAAACCCACCCTCCCTTCCGACGGCAGCACGCCCGTGAAACAAATTCGTTTCAACGGTTCGCTGATGGAGTGCTACGACTGGAGTTTCTCCTTTGTGGACGGAAGAATGTTGTCGGCAAAGAGCACGATGAGGAATCCGGACGTCTCGCTCGACAGAAAGTACAGTTATGAGTTCTCTTTGGTCTATGGTCCCGCCTCTGTTGCCCTCACAAACCTCACGAACCGAGTCAATTTGTCTGCCACGCTCAATCTGCAAAACCACATCGAGAAGTTGCAGGAGGGAGAGAACAAATATTTCTTCTCCTATTCCAACGGCTATCTCACGTCTTGGCAGAAGGAAGAAGTGGTGACGAACTCCGTCGGACAAACCACCGTCTATCGCTCCTCCGCCGTGCTGACCTATTCGGGAGACAACCTCACCAAAATCGTTTATACGGGAGTCGATGAAAAACCCTTGACCCTCCTTTTCACTCCCTCCACGGAGTCGAATCCCAACGGTTTGCTTCCCGCAGTGGGAACGAGAGAGATGGGTTGTCTGGGCTTTGAATATCTCTACTATGCCGGCATGTTGGGACGCCCGAGTCGGAATCTCGTGCAAAAGGTGGAATATGTCTATTCTCCCGGAGCAGGCACGGACTACAGCATTTCTTTCCGCTACAACACGTCCTCCGGAAAGACCGACCTCTGCACCTTTGAAACCTCCGACGGCCGCATCGGTTCGGTGAACTATTCCTACTAAAATCTTCATTTCCCTCCTCAAACATGAAAACTCTCTTGAAATCACTTTTCGTCAGTCTTTTCTTCCTTTTCGCCACGGTGACTCCCGCTTCGGCGCAGAGTCAGGTGCGCTTCGGCTATGTCAAATATGATTCCATCCTCGTTTCGATGCCGGAATATGCCGCGGCACAAAAACAGATGGAAGAACTGAGAAAGAAATATGAGCAGGAAGCGCTCTACAACGAACAAAGTTTCAGACGGCAATATGTGGAGTTTCTGCAAGGTCAGAAGGACTTTCCGCAGAACATTCTGATGAAACGCCAGCGCGACCTTCAGGTGGCGATGGAACGGGGGCTCAGTTTCCGCCACGAAGCGGACAGTCTGCTGAAGGCGGCGGAAGAGGAGATGCTCTTTCCCATCCGTCAGAAACTCGACAAGGCAATCCAAGAGGTGGGAATGGAGCATGGCTATGAATATATCGTAGATATTGACCGCCAGGTCTATCCATTCATCCATCCCATCGTGGGAGAAAATGCTAATCCCTTTGTCTGCCGGAAACTGATGCTTCAGGAAGCGCCCGTCATGCCGCTTGCGAAATAAGTGTTCCGTCAGATTCTTGCCCACGGATGAAACGGACAAGGCGGATGCCTCGCCGATTCCGTTTTGCCCCTTTTTCCTTCTCCACTCTCTCCATTAATGCTCATTAATTGATGCATTAATTCTTCATTAAATTCTTTTTTAATGAGACTTTAATGAGACCATTTACGAACATTAATGGAGGGAACTTAGCCCTTCTCGTCTCTTTGTCTTTTTG
>JBJEAG010000228.1:0-9437 GCA_051868855.1 Alloprevotella sp.
CGGTGCGAACCTGCCGTTCTTCGAGATTTCCGAAATGAGACTTTTCCTCCACACGGACAGCGAAACGACCGACGAAGACACGGGGTTGCCCCTGCAGGACAAATATTTCTTCAATGTCAGAGGAACGGTCATTCCCGCCAACGAAAGCAGTTTCAAAAAGATTCTGAAACCGGAACAACGTCAGCCTTTCAAAGTGCTGATGCAAAACAAATTCTGGAGTTGGAAGGACGAAGAATCGCTGAAAATGCTTCTGGACTTCCTGCCCTAAGGGAGGGGGAGACACTGAACGCCACATATATTTCTAATCATCCAAAACACGATTTCGATTTTGATACGCTACTGGTTCCTTGCCGCCCGTCCCAAAACGCTTGCCGCAGCGGTGCTCCCCGTCGGATGCGCCACCGCGCTCGCCTTCGCCGAAGGTGGCGGCGACTGGGTTGCCGCCCTGCTCTGCTTCCTCTTCGCCGGCATCATGCAGATTGCAGCAAATTTCATCAATGACCTCTATGACTTCAAGAAAGGCGCTGACGGCGAAGACCGTCTCGGACCGGAACGAGCTTGTGCGCAAGGATGGATTTCGCCGAAGGCAATGACGGTGGGCATCATCGTGACACTCGCCGCTGCCGCCCTTGCGGGACTCGCCCTGCTGCCCCGAGGCGGCTGGCCGTTGCTGCTGCTCGGTGCGGCGTGCATGGCGGGCGCGTTTCTCTACACGACACTCCTTTCCTACATGGCGCTGGGAGATTTGCTCGTCTGGCTGTTCTTCGGTTTCGTTCCCGTTGCCGGAACCTATTTTGTGCAAAATCAGATGCTCACGCCCTCCGTCTGGCTGATGGCAGCCGCCTGCGGGTTGGTCACGGACACGCTCTTGGTGCTCAACAACTTCCGAGACCGCGAACAGGACGCCCGAAACGGAAAGCGCACCCTGGTCGTGGCGGGCGGAGAGTCTTTTGGCTCCGCGCTTTATCTGGGACAAGGGGCGTTGGGTTACGTACTCATTGCGCTGACTGCGCTCTTCGGGCATCTCTGGTGCGCCATTCTGCCGCTGCTCTATCTGCTTCCGCACTATCTGACGTGGAGAAAAATGATGGAAATCAACCGCGGACGCGCCCTGAACCGCGTGCTGGGCTTCACGTCGCGAAACATTCTGACCTTTGCCCTGCTGGTCATTCTCGCGCTCGTCATTGAAAGCAGCGGCTGGGGAAACTGAACAGCGCGTTTCTCTTCTTTTCTGTTTTTGAACCCTAATTCCACATTCCAATTTAATTATGGCAATTTTCCTTTTCATCGTGTTGGCACTCGTCAGCTTTGCCGTGCAAGCCAACTTGAACGCAAAATTCAAACGATACTCCCAAGTGCGCCTCGCCTCCGGCATGACCGGACGCGAAGTGGCAGAGAAAATGCTGCGCGACAACGGCATCACGGATGTCAAAGTGACGTGCACGCCGGGCTACCTCACCGACCACTACGACCCGACGCGAGGAACGGTGAACCTCTCGGAAGGAGTCTATCACAGCAATTCCGTGGCGGCGGCAGCAGTGGCAGCCCACGAATGCGGACACGCCGTGCAGCACGCCACAGCCTACGGACCGCTCACCCTGCGCTCCGCCCTCGTGCCACCGGTTCAGTTTGCGTCGAACTGGATGCAGTGGGTGTTGCTCGCAGGCATCCTTCTCATTGAAGTTTATCCCGCAGTTTTCCTTTTCGGCATTGCTTTGTTTGCACTGACCACGCTCTTCAGTTTCGTCACCCTGCCTGTGGAACTCGACGCCTCCAACCGCGCCACCCAATGGCTTTCGCAAGCGGGCATCACCTCGGCACAAGACCATCCCATGGCAGTTTCCGCGCTCCGCGCCGCTGCCTCCACCTACGTCGTGGCTGCCCTCGGCTCGCTCGCCACGCTGATTTACTACGTGCTGATGTTCCTCGGAAACTCACGAGATGACTGAAAAAGTCATCATATCTGCGAAAAACTTTGCCCAAACAACAGCAAACACTATCTTTGCCCGATAAAAGGGCGAAAAACATTTCCGACGCGCCCTCTTCAACCTTATTCAAAAGAGAACAAACCTAAAATCTAATATTATGCAAAGCAAACTGATTCGTTTACTGCTGCTGGCTCTGTTCCTTCCTCTCCACGGAGCGGCACAAAACTTCGTAAACCTCACGCCGCGACCGAAAACCATGACCGTCACTTCGGGAAGCGTGGCGCTCCCCTCTGATTTCAAAATTAGTGCCGTCGGCATCGACGACGAAATGAAAGCGGAAATCAACCGCTTCGTGGCAGACTTCAACGCTGCCACCGGCTACTCCGTTTCTGCCGTCGAAAACGACGACAACGCGCTGATGAAAGTTTCGCTCGCCACACGCAGCGACCTGCGCGAAGATGGCTACACCATCTCCTCCACCGACGGAACTTCCATCCAAATCACGGCGAAAACGGCACTCGGACTCTTCTATGCATTCCAAAGTGTCAAGAAAATCCTGCCCGCCAACGTCATGGCGGGAGTCAGAGACGAAGCCGTCACCGCCTATTCCTTCCCGAAACTCTTCATTCTTGACGAGCCGCGCTTCGACTATCGCGGTTTCATGCTCGACGTCTCCCGACATTTCTTCACGGTCGAAGAGGTGAAAAGAATGATTGACGTGATGGCATACTACAAGATGAACCGCTTCCACTGGCACCTTAGCGACGACCAGGGCTGGCGCGTAGAAATCAAAAAATATCCGAGACTCACAACCGTCGGAAGCATCGCCCCGAACTCCCGCTTCACGGATATGTACACCTGCTCTCAGTATTGGATTAACAAACCCTACGGTCCCTACTTCTACACGCAGGAAGAAATTAAGGATGTCGTGGCATACGCGAAAACGAAGCATATTGAAATCGTGCCGGAAATCGACATGCCGGGACACTTCGTTGCCGCCATGGTTGCCTATCCGGAATATAGTTGCACCCCGAACGGCAACCACACCGTATGGTCGGACGGAGGAATTTCCAATGACGTCATGAACGTGGCAAATCCCGAAGCCGTGCAGTTCGCAAAAGACATTCTGGCTGAACTCATCGAACTCTTCCCCTACGAAATCATCCACATCGGCGGCGACGAATGCCCGACCACAGCGTGGGAAAATAATGCGCTCTGCCAGGCAAAGTACAATGAACTCGGCTTGACGAACTACCGTCAGCTCCAGAGTCACTTCATCAAAGACATGGCAGACTTCGTGCAGTCCAAAGGTCGCAAACTCGCCGTCTGGAACGAAGCCATCACCGCCGGAAATGCCGACACGGAAACCGTGAAGTCCACCGACGCGCTCGTCTATTGCTGGACCGGTCCCGAGAATGCCGCAAAGAAAGCTCAGGAACTCGGACTGAAGAACATCTACACGCCGTGGGGTCCCTACTACATTAACCGCAAACAGGGCAACTCCGCACAAGATCCTCCCGGAGCCGGCGACGGCACCGACAACGTGCAGAAAACTTACAACCAGACCGTACCCGCTGCCACAGACTACGGCGTGCAAGCGACCTTCTGGTGCGAACACGTCAGCGACCGCGACTACATGGAATGGCTTGCCCTCCCCCGCTTGCTCGCAGTTGCCGAATCCGGATGGACACCTGCCGAACGCAAAAACTGGGAAGACTTCCGCCAACGCATGACTGCCGACACGGTGTTGCTGAACTACAAGGACTATAAATATTGTAAGTATCTCATGACCGAGGAAGAAACCATGGTGATGCCTCGCGTCAGTACGAATGAAAACAAATACTACTACCGCATCATCTCCGGCTGCACCGGCACCGACGCTCGCAAAGGACGCTGCTGGGAACTTCTCTCCGCCACCTCTCCTCTCTTGAGCACCTACGCCTCCAACGGCGCTTTGGAAGGCAGAGTTTGGACCAACGCACAGGCTGCGGAAGGCGATGAAAACTATGACTACCAGTGGTGGAGCTTGGAAGAAGACCCCGCCAACCCGGGTAAGTATGCCCTCGTCTGCAAGGCTGCTCCCGAAGGTTCTGTGAACGCCAGTCCCACCGCAAACGGAACCGGCGGACGCTGGACTTACGACAACACGGGCAAACACTACAACTTCATCCTCGGAAGTAACGGCTACGGAACCGTGAACGAAAACTACTACTACTCCATCACCTCTGACGCGCTGACAAACCTCTATGCGAACTCCTCGCAGAGCGGACAAGGTTTTGCAGTGAACGTCTATGGCAGCCCGGCTGACGGACGAGGCGGACTTTGGGAGTTCTCGCCGAAAGAGAACTATGAACCCGTCACACCGCCCGTCGAATTCCCCAAGATGGAAGCAGGAAAAACCTACCTCATCTCCAATGACGTGGAAGGTTTTGAAGCCGCAGCACTCGCTGACGACGGAACGCAACGCTATCTTCAGCACTCCACCGACCCGTTCGCAAACAACGCGTGGACGGTGACCGAGGTGGCTGACAACGAAGACGGCACGCAAAACGTCAAACTCAAGAACGTGGCAACCAACCGCTTTATCGGCACCACGCTGAACTACTCCGACAGAATCGGACGCCGCGTTCAGATGAACGCCAGCACTGCCGCCGCGCTCACCTTGACCTATAATCCCGCTGAAGAAAGCTATCGCTTCAAACAAGCCGGAGCCTACAGTCTCTGTCCCACCACTGACGGCACCGTCATCGCCGGCTCCAACGTCACGGCTGACGACTATGACGCCCCGCGTCTCCAAGGCGCAGAATGGAACTTCAAAGAAGCACGCGTGGTTTCCCTTGTCTGCAAGGACGACCAAAACAACGAACTCGGAACCTTCACTCGCACCGTTCCGGCTGACGTGACAACCATCACGGAAGAGCTTTGCCCGACGTTCAAGAACATGTCCTTCTTTGAGAGCGACGAGATGGGCGAAGAGAATCAGTATCTCGTGGTTTACAAACGCACTTCCTACAACGTCATGCTTCGCTGCGTGGACGACAGAGGAGCCATTCTGGCTGAAATCGACAACGCCGTGCCCGTCGGAGGAAGTTTCGTGATGTACACTCCCGAGATTCCGCACTACACCAAGACCGGCGCAGAAATGGCTGACGGAGCCAGCTTCATTCCTCCCTTCGACTTTGAGTTCTATGTGTACTATGAGACCAACGCCTATACGGGCATCAAGAAGTTGGGAAAACTCGTGACGGAATTGAATGACGAAAGAAGTTACGCGTTCTACGATGCCTGCACCGATGAAAACGGTGCGCGCGCCGGATACCGCCGCATTGTTCCCGGAACCTTCAACATCAACCGCCTCACTACCGCCGAGAACGCCGATCCGGGCGCAGTTTGGATGCTTGAGAAGTCCGGTTCGAAGTATAAGGTGAAGAATGAATACTATGGACTCTATGTTCCCGCGCTTGTTCGCTCCGCTGCCACCACGGCTTCTGCCACGGGCGACGACTTCAACTTCTCGCTCAACAGCGACGGAGAAAGTTTCAAGGTGACGGGCACTAACGGAATGTTCTGGGACGGCGTTGCCAACGGAGACCTCGTGGGTTGGAACACCGGTAACGGTCACCCCATCAAGGTTTACGAAATTTGGGCATCTCCCTTCTTCAAACTCCGGATTCGTTGCTTGGACCAAAACGGAAATGAACTCCGCACCACCGAAAAGCTCTTCCCTGCCGGCGAAGCCTACTCTCTCATCACGCCGGTTATCGAAGGCTACGACATTCAGAGCATCAGCGGCGCCGAAACTTTGGACGGCTTCATCAATGATAACTACAACGTGGTCGTCACCTACACGAACACATCGAGCGGAATCGGAGAAGTCACCACGACTCCCAATGAAAGCAAGCAGAACGGCATCTACGACCTGATGGGTCGCCGAATCTCTCGCATCAACACGCCCGGTCTCTACATCGTGAACGGAAAGAAAGTGCTGAAAAGATAAACTTTGATATGGAAAGGTCTGACGATTGCCGGATCTTTCCATACATTATAATATATATTAATAGGTAATCATGAAAAACAATTCTTCTCGTGGCAAGAGCAAACTGACTCTCCTCGCCTGCACGCTTCCCTTGATGGCAGCCGCAGTCGGCATGGTGGTTGCTCCGCTTCCCTCCTTCGGACAAACACCTCAACTTGTCACCACCACCGCCGCGCCGCAAGCAGCTTCCATTGCTCGGGCGCAACTCATCAATCCGACAACCGTTCAGGTGGACTACTCCGACGGTCACATCCTCTACATTGACTTCTACGGAGACAACATCTTCCGCCTCTTCCGCGATGACAACGGGGGCATCATCCGCGACCCCGAAGCCACGCCTCCCGCAAAAATCCTCGTCAACTCTGCTCGCCGCGCCGCCCTCGGCGTGAAAGTGAGAGAAGACAACAGCAACGTGGTCATCGAAACGCCGAAAGTCGAAATCGTCTTCCAAAAAGCAAGCGGACTCTTCAAGGTGAACGACAAAAAGAACGGCACCCAGCCGCTCCAAAGTCTCGCACAGGTTCGCTTTGACAAAGAAGGCACCACACTCACCTTCAAGGCAGACGACAACGAGTACTTCTTCGGCGGCGGTGTCCAAAACGGACGCTTCAGCCACAAAGGAAAAAGCATCGCCATCGTCAATACCAACAATTGGGTGGACGGAGGCGTTGCCTCGCCCACTCCGTTCTATTGGAGCACCAAGGGATATGGTGTGATGTGGAACACGTTCAAGCCCGGTCGCTATGACTTTGGCGAAGAAGAAAAGGGAAAAGTTTCGCTCAACCATTCCGAGGACTATCTCGATGCTTTCGTCATGATTAACAAAGAACCGGTGGAACTCCTCAATGATTTCTATCAGCTCACCGGTCATCCCGTTCTGCTTCCGAAGTTCGGATTCTATGAAGGACACCTTAACGCCTACAACCGCGACTTTTGGACTGAGAACGAAAAAGGTTTCATGCTCTACGAAGACGGTAAGCGTTACAACGAAAGTCAGAAAGACAACGGCGGCATCAAGGAAAGCCTGAACGGCGAGAAGAACAACTATCAGTTCTCTGCCCGCGCAGCCATTGACCGCTACATCCGCAACGACATGCCGCTCGGTTGGTTCCTTCCGAACGATGGCTACGGCGCCGGCTACGGTCAAACCGAAACTTTGGACGGCAACATCCAAAATCTGAAAGAGTTCGGCGACTATGCTCGCTCCAAGGGCGTTGAAATCGGTTTGTGGACACAAAGCGACCTCCACCCGAAAGAAGGCATCGAAGCACTCCTTCAACGCGACATCGTGAAGGAAGTGAAAGACGCCGGAGTCCGAGTTTTGAAGACTGACGTCGCCTGGGTCGGCGCCGGCTATTCCTTCGGATTGAACGGCGTGAGCGACGTCGGCGAAATCATGCCCTACTACGGCAACAACGCCCGCCCCTTCATCATTTCTCTCGACGGCTGGGCAGGCACGCAACGCTACGCCGGCATCTGGAGCGGTGACCAAACGGGCGGCGATTGGGAATACATTCGCTTCCACATTCCGACCTTCATCGGCAGCGGTCTCTCCGGTCAGCCCAACATCACGAGCGACGTCGATGGCATTTTCGGCGGAAAGAACGTGCCCGTCAATGTGCGCGAGTTCCAGTGGAAAACTTTCACCCCGATGGAACTGAACATGGACGGCTGGGGCAGTAATCCGAAATATCCGGAAGTTCTCGGCGAACCGGCTACAAGCATCAACCGCTGGTATCTCAAAATGAAGAGCGAGCTCATGCCCTACACCTACAGCATCGCCCGAGAAGCTGTCGATGGCAAACCGATGATTCGCGCCATGTTCCTGGACTATCCTTCCGACTTTACCCTCGGCACCGCCACTCAGTATCAGTTCCTCTTCGGTCCGAGTTTCCTCGTCGCTCCCGTCTATCAAGAAACGAAGATTGATAAGGACGGCAACGACATTCGCAATGAAATCTATCTCCCCGAAGGCAAGTGGGTGGACTACTTTAACGGTGATGTCTATGAAGGCGGACGTCTCATCAACAACTTTGACGCCCCGCTTTGGAAACTTCCCGTCTTTGTGAAGAGTGACGCCATCATTCCGATGACGAATCCGAACAACAATCCCTCACAAATACGCAAGGACAACCGCGCCTACGAAATTTATGCCGACAAAGGCGGTGCTATCTTCAAAGACTACGATGATGACGGCGCCACTCAGGAATATCTCAACGGTCGTTGCACTCGCACGCATTTGAGTACGGCTCTCAAAGGCGACCGTCTCACTGTGACCATCAATCCTGCCATTGGCAACTTCGAGGGTTTTGAAGCTGAAAAGCAGACGGAACTTCGCATCAACGTGACGGCAGAACCCAAGAAGGTGACTGCCAAAGTGGGCAAGAAGAGCGTAGCCCTCCGCGCCGCTTCTTCCCTGAAAGATTTCGAGCAGGGAGAAGATGTTTATTTCTACAACGCTCGCCCGAACCTCAACCGCTTCAGCACGCCCGGTTCTCCTTTTGCCGCAAAAGAAATCATCAAGAACCCGCAACTGCTCGTCAAACTCGGCAAGGCTGATGTCACTGCCGACGCAACGGAAGTCACCGTGCAAGGTTTTGCCTTTGCTCCCGCCGACCGTCTCCTGCAACACAGCGGCGCTCTCTCCGCTCCCGCTGCCGCCATCAGCGAAGAAGGTCGTGCACCGTTCTCCCTCACGCCCGCTTGGCCTGCCGTGGAGAATGCAGATTTCTATGAAGTAGAGTTCAACGGCATGAACTACTCCACCATCCGCGACTGTTCCTTCACCTTCGGAGGCTTGGAAGCAGAAACTGCCTACGACTTCAAGGTGCGTGCCGTGAACAAAGACGGCGTTTCCGACTGGACCGCCCTCAGCGCCAAAACGAAGAGCAACCCGCTTGAGTTTGCCATCAAGGGCATCAAAGCACAAGCCACTTGCGAAGACCAGCCCGGTCAAGGCATTGACAAACTCTTTGACTTCGACGAGAAGTCCACGTGGCACACGAAGTATGGTAAGGGCGAAGCCATTCCTTGCGAAGTCATCGTTGATTTGCGCAGTGTGAACCAGCTTGACCACATGGACTATCTCTCCCGCGAAGATGGCGGCAATGGAACGATTATGGAAGGCTCCGTTTCCTACAGCACCGACCGTCAGAACTGGAGCGAGCCTCAGTCCTTCTCTTGGAAAGCCGATGGTCAAGTGAAGTCCTTCGCCTTTGAAGGCAATCCCTCCGCACGCTACCTCAAGCTGCAACTGACCAAAGCTGTCGGCAACTTTGCTTCCGGACGCGAACTCTATGTCTTCAAGAAAGCCAAGACGGAGTCCTTCATCCAAGGCGACATCAACAAGGACGGACGCATCGATGAAAACGACCTCACCTCCTACATGAACTACACCGGACTGCGTCGCGGCGACGGTGACTTCGATTATGTCAGTGTGGGCGACATCAATGCCAACGGTTTGCTCGATGCCT
>JBJEAG010000229.1:0-1993 GCA_051868855.1 Alloprevotella sp.
GTTTCTCATTCTCTATTTCTCTCCTTCTCTCTTTCTCAAATCATCGTGCTGAACGAATCAACGACGCCCAACAGTTTGCCGTCTGCATCGATGACGAGCACGGAATGGATTTTGTGCACTCGAAGCATGTCTTCGATGTCTGTGATTTTGGTGTCGGCGGAAACGGTCTTGGGAGTTTTTGTCATGATGTCCTTGACGGTCAGGTCGAAGAAACGGTCTCGGGAACTTTCCATGGCGCGGCGGATGTCGCCGTCGGTGATGAGACCAACCACTTTGCCGTTCTCCACGGCGATGCACTGTCCGAGACGACCGTTGCTGGTGTGGATGACTGCCTCGCCGAGTTTCATTGTGGGCGGCACGACGGGCAGGTCTTCCGTGCGCATCACGTCGCGGGCTTTCGTCAGCAGGCGTTTGCCGAGCGTGCCGCCGGGATGATACTGTGCAAAGTCGGATGCCTGAAAATGACGTGCTTCCATCAGCGCACAAGCCAGCGCGTCGCCCATCGCCAAAGCGGCGGTGGTGGAAGAGGTCGGTGCCAAACCGAGGGGACAAGCCTCCTTGCTGACGGCAGCGTTGAGGTGGGCTGAGGCATATTGCGCCAACAAAGAATGGGGATTACCGCTCATGCCGATGACGGGAATGCCGTTTTCGAGCAAATAGGGCAGGAAACGCAGCAACTCGTCGGTCTGTCCGGAGTTGGAAATTGCCAACACGACATCTTCTTTCTGAATCACGCCCAAGTCGCCGTGGAACACGTCCAAAGGATTGATGAAGAAACTCGGCGTACCCGTCGAAGAAAGGGTGGCAGCAATCTTGGCACCAATGTGGCCGCTTTTGCCGACGCCGGTGACGACCAGTTTGCCTTTGCAATTCAAAATGATTTCCACGGTCTTGTCGAAGTCGGCGTCCAAGGCGGGAATCAGGTCAAGCAGCGCCTGCGCCTCGTCGCGCAAGCATTTCTCTGCAATTGAAATCCAAGAACTCATGTGAGTATTTTCGTTTTGACTGTTGTGCTGTTTGATTGTAGTGCTATATATAATAAGGTAGCGCTATATATAATATGGTATAGGCAACAGAAGTTTTCACTCGGTATATTTCCGAGACATTCCGTCAGAGGAGCTTCTTCACCAAGTCTTCAAGCTCTTTGAGATAGAGCATGTTCGGACCGTCGCTCAACGCCTTCTCGGGGTCGGGATGGGTCTCGAAGAAGAAGCCGTTGGCACCGAAGACCTTGGCGGCGAGCGCCATTTGCGGAACGAACTCTCGGTCGCCGCCCGTCTTGCCGCCTGCTCCGCCGGGGCGTTGCACCGAGTGCGTGCAGTCCATCACGACGCGATCCACCCACTGATGCATGAGCGGTATGTTTCGGAAATCAACGACCAGGTTGTTGTAGCCGTAGATGTTTCCGCGCTCCGTGAGCCACACCTCGCGACAGCCTGCCTCGCGGCATTTCTCCACGGGATAGCGCATGTCGTCGCCGCTCAAGAACTGTGCCTTCTTGATGTTCACCGTCTTGCCCGTGCGGGCGGCAGCAACCAAGAGGTCGGTTTGGCGGCAGAGAAATGCCGGAATCTGAAGCACATCAACCACCTCACCGGCAGCTTCCGCCTGACAACTTTCGTGAACGTCGGTCAGCAGGGGCAGACCATATTTCGTTTTCACGTCGGCGAGCATCTGAAGTCCGCGTTCCAAACCGGGACCGCGGAAGGAATGGATGGAAGTGCGGTTGGCTTTGTCAAAAGAGGCTTTGAACCATACAGGAACGTCGAACTGTTCCGAGATGCGTTTCAACTCTGCGGCGACAACGTCCAGCAACTCTGCGGATTCAATCACGCAAGGTCCCGCAATGATAAAAGGTTTTTCCATGTGAGAAAAGAAAATTTTACGGAAAGAGGTGTTCTAAAAACCGACTCAACTCAATTTTCGTCGCACCCGTGAACTCCCCTCTCTCCCCCAACTCGCTGCGAAGTTAGGCAAAAATCATGGCACAAAA
>JBJEAG010000230.1:0-9384 GCA_051868855.1 Alloprevotella sp.
CTCATCCTCAGCGCCTTGCATCTTAGCCATTCTGACGCACCTTCGAGGGTGAAGCTAAAATGTGCATTTTGACACACCCTCAGTTCAAGGGGGTCAACGCGGCGGAGCCGCTGTTCAATGCGCCTGCGGCGCGGTTCAAAAAGAAAGCAAAAGAGCCGGAGACCGATTCCGGCTCTATGTGGATTCTACTGAAGATTCTGACGAGCAACGAAGAGAGGGGGCGGTAAGGACTTAGTTCATCTTCACCCAGCCTTCATATTTGAAATCGCAGTTACGCCAGTCGGGACTGATGCGAACGTAGGTGGAGTTCACCTTTTCCTTGATCCAGTTGTTGATTTTTTCTTCGCGGCGCTTGGCAATGACTTGGTCGCGCAGCACTTGGAAGTCTTCGGTCATGTTGGCGTGGTGACCATCGATGCGACTCTTCAGACGAACAATTGCACAAACGGTTTGTCCCTTTTGGTTGGTCATGCGGAAAGCACGAGAGACCTGTCCGACTTGCAGCGTATCGACAACCTTTGCCACATCCTGCGGCAGGTCTTTCATCTGGAAACGCGAACTGATGGTGCGGGTCTCCTGAATGACGTTTGCCATGAGTCCGTGGTTGTTGCGGGTGTCTTTGTCGTCGGAGAGGGCATAGGCGGCAGCGTCAAAGGTGAAACGGTCGGCACGGATGTCGTCGGCGATGGAGTCGAGACGAGCAATGCCGCGCTCAAATTCTGCTTCCTCAATCTGCGGTTTGAGCAGGATGTGGCGCACGTTCACCTTGTCGCCGCGTTTGTCAATCAACTGAATGATGTGGAAACCGAACTCGGTGCGCACAATCTTGGAGACTTTCTTGGGGTCGTTGAGACTGAAAGCGACATTGGCAAATTCGGGCACCCACATGTTTCGTCCGGTGTAGCCCAACTCGCCACCCATGCGGGCGGAGCCGTCCTCGGAGTAGAGTTTTGCCAAGGTGGAGAAATCGCTCTCGCCGGAATTGACGCTTTGAGCGAAGTCGCGCAGACGGGCTTCGACTCTTTCCACTTCCTGACGGGAGACCTTGGGCTGGGAGGTGATGATTTGCACTTCCACCTGAGTGGGAATGAAGGGAAGACTGTCGGTCGGGGTGTTCTTGAAGAACTCGCGCACCTCGGCGGGGGTGGCGGAAATCTTGGAGGTGAGATTGCTCTTCACCTCTTCCACCATGTTTTCCTCACGATACATTCGCTTGAAGCTTTCGCGCAACTGACGGATGGACTTTTGGGCAGCCTGCTCGACGGCTTCGCGAGAACCATAGACAGAAATGTACTCGTTGATTCGGGCATCCACTCCTCTGATGATGTCGCCCTCGCTGACAGTGACGCTGTCAATCGCAGCCTGATGGAGAAAGAGTTTTCTCACGGCGAGTTGCTCGGGGATGGTGCAATAGGGGTTGGTGACGGGCTGTCCGGAGAGTTCCGCACTGATGCGGGCTTCCTCCACATCGGAGAGGAGGATGGGTTCATCGCCCACCACCCAAATGACTTCGTCCACCACGTTTTTCTGTGCACCTGCCACGAGGGGCAGACACACCATATATATATATAGGAGTAAACGCTTCATAAATGAGATTGAAAGGTTCAATGCCGCTGCGGCGCGGTTCAAATGTTCAACGCGGCTTCGCCGCTGCTCAATGCCGCTGCGCGGCGGTTCAAGGGGAAAGCGCCTGCGGCGCGGTTGATGACTTAGTCTTTTATCTTGTCGATTTCTGCTTCGTTCACGGAGAAGGGGAAGCGCTGACGGAGACCTTCCACCCACTGTTTCTCCATTTCGCTCTGGAAGTCGGGCAGCAGGGCTGCTTTCACGTCGCGATAGGATTTGGGCTGCTTCAGTTTCTTGCCTGCCACGCCGCTGACCTTGAAGCGACGATAGGGTTTCACCTTCTTATCTACACCGAAGATGTAGTGATCTACGTAGGCATTCTCGCCCTGCTTGCAGAGATAAGGACCGCTGACGGAGACTCTCACGGTGTCTTTGTTGAACTCCTCTTTCACCACGTCGCGCCAACTTTCGTCCTTGGCTTTCTTCAGCAACTTCGTGACTTTCTTGAGTTGTTCTTCGTTCATGGCGTGGATGACATAGCCTTTGAAATGGGGTTCTGTCCATGCGTATTGCTTCTTGTGAGCCTTATACCATTTCTCCTGTCCCACGCTGTCGGCGGCAGCGACATCCCAAACATCGCGTTTGCTGATTTCATAGAGCAGCAAACCGTCGTGGTACTCCTGAATGAGCCAGCGCAGCGAGGGGTTGCCTTCGAGGTGGGCGTTCATGACACTGTCCAGCACTGCCTCGCGGGTCAGACGTCCGTTGGAGGCGTCCACCATCTTCTTGATTTTTGCCTCAGCGGAGATTTCTTCGATGTTCTGTTTTTTCAGAATGTCATAGATTTCGTTCTTCCATTCGGCATAGTCTTTGAACGGACGGCGTTCGGTGAGTTTGATGATGAAGAAGCCGAAGTCTGTCTTGACGGGAGCCTTGGCAGTCTCGCCGACTTGCAGGGCATAGACAGCCTCCTCATATTCCTTGGGCAGCGCACCGGGACCGATGAGCGGCAGGAGTCCGCCGTTGCGGGCGGTGCCGGGCTCGTTGGAGTAGCGGCGTGCCAAGTCGGCGAAGTCGGCGCCGCCGGCAATCAAGGCGCAGAGTGAGTCTGCCAACGCCTTGGCTTTTGCCACCTCCGCATCTTTGGCGCTTTGGCTCACGCGAATCAGGATGTGGGCAGGACGAATCAAGTCTTTTCCGCCGGTCTGTTTCAGCGTGTTTTCAAAAACGACGTGTGCGACGGAGTCAATATAAACGGAATCGACCATGTAGGGCGTGAGTTGCATGTCGCGGTAGGTCAGGAACTCCTTTTTGAAAGAAGAAAGGGTGTCGAGGTGTGCTGCCTCGGCGGCTTCGACTTTCAGTTTGTAGTTGATGAACATCGGCACATATTCCTTCACGGTTTTCTTTTCCACCGCGCCTTCTACGCTTCCGTTTTTTCGGAAAGAATATTCAAACTCTCCGCGCGTCACTTGTTTGCCATTGATGGTCATGACGACGGGGTCAGCAGTTTGAGCCTGCGCACTGAACGTTGTCATGGCAACGAGTGCGCCGAACAGTAACTTTCGCATGGTTGTTTTGTCTTTGAGAGAGGATTGCTCTTGATTTTGAGAGAGATTTTTCTATAAAAGAAATAAGAAGGAATTAGTCGTTGGGACGGCTGTAGTTCGGGGCTTCGCTGGTGATGGTGATGTCGTGGGGATGGCTTTCGAGCACGCCGGCACCGGTGATGCGCGTGAACTTCGCGTCGTGGAGTTTCTCGATGGTGGAAGCGCCGCAGTAGCCCATGCCGGAGCGCAAACCTCCGACCATCTGATAGATGACTTCCTGCACGGAGCCTTTGTAGGGCACGCGTCCGGCAATGCCTTCGGGCACGAGTTTCTTGGCATCCTTCACCGCGCCTTGGAAGTAGCGGTCTTTCGAGCCGTTCTCCATGGCTTCGAGAGAGCCCATGCCGCGATAGGTCTTGAACTTACGTCCGTTGAAGATGATGGTTTCGCCCGGACTTTCTTCCGTACCTGCCACGAGGGAGCCAATCATGACGCTCCAACCGCCGGCAGCGAGCGCCTTGACCACATCGCCGGAATAGCGCAAGCCGCCATCGGCAATCAAGGGAACTCCGGTGCCTTGGAGGGCACAAGCCACGTCATAGACGGCAGAGAGTTGGGGAACGCCCACGCCTGCCACGACACGGGTCGTGCAGATGGAGCCGGGACCGATGCCGACTTTCACGGCATCTGCGCCGTTCTCCACCAACATGCGGGCAGCATCGCCGGTGGCGACATTACCCACGACAATATCCACGCCCGTGAAACTGGACTTGGCTTCGCGGAGTTTTTCAACGACGGATTTGGAGTGACCGTGGGCGGTGTCAATGACAATGGCGTCAGCGCCGGCAGCAATCAAGGCTTCCATGCGCTCCAACGTATCCACCGTCACGCCAACTCCGGCAGCCACGCGGAGGCGTCCCTTGGCGTCTTTGCAAGCCATGGGTTTGTCCTTGGCTTTGGTGATGTCCTTATAAGTAATGAGCCCGACGAGGCGTCCTTCCTTATCCACCACGGGGAGTTTCTCGATTTTGTTCTCCTGAAGGATTTGTGCGGCAGAATTGAGGTCGGTCTGTGTGGTGGTGACCACGAGATTTTCGCAGGTCATCACCTCGTCGATGCGTTTGTCGGTTCTGACTTCAAAACGCAGGTCGCGGTTGGTGACGATGCCCACGAGGTGCATGTCGTCGTCCACGACGGGGATGCCTCCGATGTGATATTCGTGCATCATTTCCAAAGCATCGCGCACGGTCTTGTAGCGTTTGATGGTCACGGGGTCATAAATCATGCCGTTCTCCGCACGTTTCACAATGGCGACTTGACGCGCCTGCTCTTCAATGCTCATGTTTTTGTGAATCACACCGATACCGCCTTCACGTGCAATGGCGATTGCCATCGGCGCTTCGGTCACGGTGTCCATGGCTGCGGTCACGAAGGGAATCTGCAGGTCAATGTGGCGCGAGAATTTTGTCGCCATCGACACTTCGCGGGGCAGCACCTCGGAGTAGGCAGGAACTAAGAGGACGTCGTCAAAGGTGAGTCCGTCCATCACAATCTTGTCGGCAATGAAATCAGAAGTCATACGGGTTGGAAATATTGATGTTTGCTATTGTATCTGCTATATCTTTGAATCTGTGTTATCCTCGCGGGAGGAGTTCTCGGAAGAAGTCATCCTCGCGGGAGGAGTTCTCGGAAGCGCGAGAGCCAGGCGTCGGTTTCGGTTTCGTCGAACTGTTTTTCCTGCAACATGGCCTCCAAAGCCTTCAAGGCGCGGGTGTGCATCTGTGCCTTGCCGGCTTTCAGTCCGCTCTCATACTGCCGATAAGGCAGGAGGTTGCGATTGTAGTTTCCGTCAGACATATTCTCGAATCAGTCGTGCAATCTGGCGGGAGCGGAGGCATCGCCGTTGGAAACGGGTTTGGAGCGGTCGCGCTTGTAGATGATGTCGTAGAAGCAGGGATAGACGTTGGCGGAGGCGTTTGCCTGTCCCTGGGTGCTCGGCACAATGAGACGCACATGGGCATAACTGGAGTTTTCATTCTCCAAGCGTCCGAGGTTGATGTAAGCAAGCGGCACGAGCCATCCGGCGGGTACGGCGGCGGAGACGTAGGTGCTGTACATCATGCCTTGGATGAACGTGCCGGTGAAGACGCCATAACTGTTGGAGCAGACCATCACGTCGGGTTTCATGGACTGCGAGATGGTCAGATTGGTGGTCTGAATGCTGTCGGAGGCGATGTTGAACTCAATGTATTTGGTGATGATGTTGCACGTCTCGCCTTCCGCGAGTTTCTCTCCGGTTCCTTTGTCGAGGATTTGCATATAGACGCCGGACTGTCCGAAATAGACATACTCGTTCTTTTCAACGTCCGTCGTGCTGTCGTTGCGATAGAACTCCTCTTCGCTGATGACGCGGATGTTTCCGGGCACGTTGAGTGTCCACTCTCCGCTCTCTTCGTCCAAGACCTGTGCGCCGGTCACGAGGAAAGCCTGAATTTGTTCGTGCTCGCGCTCTCGCTTGTCGGCGTAGGTGTCATCGTCGTCGCAGGACTGAAGCATGCCCGCGAGAGCAATCAGCACATAGCACACAAACCGCCCCGACAACCGTGCGAACGCACTGACTGTGAGGGCAGTTGAAAGGTGGTTGCGGAAGGAACCGCATCCGATATTGGAATCTTTGGAGGGAGCGGAAAAAGAAGGAGAAATTGGTTTCTGAATCATGGGTACGCTACATTTTGGCGCGAAGTTACTGCAAGACAAGGAGAAATCGAAATAAAATTTGCGTTTTCTGCCTTTTTAACGTCAAAAGAGGGGGAAAGAAAGGAGGAGAGAAGGTGAAAGAAGGGTAGAGAAAGGTAGAGAAGGTAGAGAAGGTAAAGAAGGGTAAAGAAAGGTAGAGAAAGTAGAGAAAGTAGAGAAAGGTAGAGAAGGTAAAGAAGGGTAAAGAAAGGTAGAGAAGGTAGAGAAGGTAAAGAAGGGTAAAGAAAGGTAGAGAAAGTAGAGAAAGTAGAGATTTCGCACCGCACACGGGAAAAGACGCACTGATTTTCGCCCAAAAGTCGTTCGCAGACGGCGTGGCAACGTTCGCGGACGGCGTGGCAACGTTCGCGGACGGCGTGGCGTCGTTTCTGTCCGGCTATTTGTCATTCCTGCACGCCGATTTGTCAATCCTGCACGCCGATTTGTTAATCCTGTCCTTACTCCCGTTGGTGTTCGTCCTTAGGGCGAACAGGTGTTCATCACGTGGCGAACACGTGTTCGTCCTTAGGGCGGAAAGGTGTTCGCCCTAAGGACGAACACTAACGACTCCCAAGAAAAAAATGACAAGTCTTTAGAAAAAAGTATTGCCACGGCAGACAAAAACGTGATTGTCAGCCGTGGCGAGGAAATGGAAACTTTACTTTCTTTACTCTCTATACCCTTCTATACTCTCTTTACTTTCTTTACTTTCTTTACTTTCTTTACCTTCTATACCTTCTCTACCCCTCTTTACCCTTCTCTACTCTCTTTACTTTCTTTACCTTCTCTACCCCTCTTTACTTTCTTTACTTTCTCTACCCCGTGCGCGGTGCGTCAGCGCCGCGAACTCTTTACTCTCTCCCCTTCCCCTCCGTCACTCATCCTTGGTGTTGGAGGCATCGATGATGTCCTTCGCTGCCTGCACGAGGCTTTGGAAACCGTGTTTGATGCCGCGTCCCGTGGCACAAGTGCCTTTGCAGATGCCGCGTCCCGCGATGCAAGCACCTTTGCAGATGCCGCGCACTGCCACCACCGCACCGGCAGCAACTGCCCGCCAGACTTGTTCGGAAGTGAACTGATAGTGCGCCGTCAATTTCTGCCAACCGGCGGAGACACCAAGGGGAAGGGCTACGCCGAGAAGGACGTAGAGGAGCACGAAGAACCAGTTGTTCGAGGGATTGAGCACGTAGGGATGACCGCCGAGACTGTCCCAAGGCAGTCCGTACCAGGCAATCTTTATCATGCCAGCCACTTTGAACGCCACAAGGTGAAAGGCGAAGACGTAGAGCGTGCGGTCGCCGACATAGACCAAAGCGTTCTTCACCCAGCCGCCCCACTTGTCAAGCAAACCAGCCGCACCGACCAAGACGAAGAAGCCGCAAACAGCGGGAAGGGGGAGGGTGATGAAGCCCTTGAAGTCGGGACGCCACGCCATGGAGGTGGGAGTGAAGATGGAACAGATGACAAGCACTGCCAAGCAACCGACATAGACCCACCACTGTTTCGGGAGTTCATATTGACGAATCAGGAAACCGCACGCCATGAAGAACATGCCCATCAGTTCTCTGTAGCCGCCCTGCGAAATGCCGGTGAAGTTCACGCCGCAACCCACTTTCCAAAGCAGCAGCACGAAGATGACTATCGCCATGCCCCACCCTGCCTGCAGCGACGTCTTGACCTGCGGCAGTTTCTTCAGCAGTTTGAAAAGAATCAAGAAACCCACCGAAGCGAGCAGCAGAGCACGAAAGAACCAGAAAGCACCGCAGAGGAACTGGTCGTGGCCGGACATGTTGAACACGATGCTCGCCAGATGCTGACTGAACTGCGTGAAACTGTAGGGATGGGTCACGCCGCCTCCGGCGTTGCCGTAGGTCTCGCTGAGAATGCCGAGCGGAAAGAGGAGATTGTGGACAATGAGGAAGAATATGCTCCAGCGAACGTAAGGGAGATAGAGTCCGCGGATGCGGCGCACGATGAAGGTGCGCTCGTCCTCCAAGTAGCGCGTGTGGAAGAAATAGCCGGCACAAAGGAAGAACACCGGCACGTGGAAGAGGAACACGAAGTTCTGAACCCAAGCCGCGGCACCGGCATGGGAGAGCACCACGCAGATGATGGCGAGTGCTTTGACGATTGAAAAACGGGTTTCACGCATGGTCGTTCGGAGTGGGCAGGTTGAGATAGTCGGTGATTTCGTCGTCGTCGTCATCGGGCGAAAAATCGTCTCTGTCTTTCAGCACGAAAGGCGTCAGGAAATGGAAGAGCCAGCCTTTGAATTTCTTCCAGCGCCCCCACTCTTTCCAACGCTCGGGAGTCAGTTGGAAACAGCGTTTGTCGCGGTCGCTCATGAAGAGACGGTTCAGACGGTCTGTCGTGCAACTGTCTGCCACGAGCAGGTTGCACTCATAGTCAAACGAAAGGCTGCGGCTGTTGAGGTTGGCGGAACCGAGGAAGGTGTAGAGACTATCGACCATCATGATTTTGCTGTGGTGGAAACCTCCCTCGAAGAACCAGATTTTGGCACCGGACTTCATGAGTTTGTGGACGGTGTATTCCACAATGCGGGGGGTGATGGGGATGTCGCTCTTGGCTGACACCATGATTTGCACATCGACTCCTCTCGCCGCTGCCTTGCGGAGTGCTTTCTTGATGTGGCGGCAGATGGTGAAATAGGGGTTGATGATGAGGATTTGCTTGCGGGCGTGGGTGATGGCGTGGACGAAGGTGTCGTGAACGATGCGCGGCGTGGTGGCAGGGTCTCGGTTCACAACGCCGATGAGTTTGCTGCCGGAAGAAACATCGTCGTCGGGCGTCAAATCTGAGAAATTCGCCCGAGCATCGCGTTCTCCGGGATAGTACTCCGCTCCCTTCACGTCCTGTCCCGTGACCTTGTTCCAGAAATCGATGAAGATTTTCTGAAGGTCGCCAACGGCATCTCCTTCGACGCGGCAGTGAATGTCGTGCCACTCTCCGAACTCGGGTTTCCCGGTGATGTAGTAGTCAGCCACGTTCATCCCGCCGGTATAGGCGACTTCGCCGTCGATGACGACAATCTTGCGGTGGTCACGGTGCATGACGTGGTTCACCCAGGGGAACCTCAAGGGGTCGAACTCATAGATTTCAATGCCTCGCGCTCGCAGGCTGTCGAGGTGGGCTGCTTTCAGCGGGCGGTTGTTGGAACTGTTGCCGAAGCCGTCAAACAAGGCTCTGACTTTGACGCCCTCGGCGGCTTTCTGCGCCAACAGCGTGAAGAGTTCTTTGGAGATGCTGTCGTTGCGGAAGTTGAAATACTCGAGATGAATGCTGTGGCGCGCCCGGCGCACTGCGGGAAAGAGGTCAGCAAACTTTTCTTTGCCGGACTTGAAGAGCACGAGACGGTTGTTGTCGGTGAACTTCACGCCATATTCTTCCCGAAGAAAACGCACAATGTCGGAGTCGCTGGACTCCGACGTGCGGCTGTTTGCCTTGAGTGACGATATGCTGAAAACGAATCCCAAGATAGTCAATAATAGAATGTTTCTCATTCTCTATTTCT
>JBJEAG010000231.1:0-9352 GCA_051868855.1 Alloprevotella sp.
ATCGGGCTTGCAGCCCTCACCATCCGGCTGAGAAAACTTTTACCGGACAGCAATACCAAAAAATCCTTTTATTCTGCGGATTCTGCGTGAAACTTAAACTTCTGTTTCTATCAGTTCCTTGCAGCGAGCGACGATGGTTCAGAGCAGGTGGGCGTAGGCTTCGATGGCGCGCTGCGCAGTCTTTTCAGCCTCCTCCAACGGGAAAGGAAGTTCGCCGCCCGAGGCGTTGAGATGGCCGCCGCCGTTGAAAAACTCTTCCGCCATGCGGTTGCAGGGGAAATCATCGACCGAGCGGAGCGACACCCTCACCACATCGCGTTCCGTGTCTTCCCGCAGCGAAATGCTGAGGCGCATCCCTTTCACCTGAAGCGGCATGTTCACCAAACCTTCGGCATCGCCGCGGATGAAATTAAAACGTTTCATCTCCTCGCGCGTCAGAGTGAACACCGCGGCTTTGTTTCCGGCGAAGAATTTCAGTTTTTCGTAGAGAATATATCCCGTCAGACGAATGCGGTCGGGGGAGAAAACGTGGAAGACGTTGCGATAAATCTTGTCTTTGTCAATCCCCTTGGTCAGGAGCAGTGAGATTATCTCATAGATTTCCGGCTCGGAAGAATTGTAGGTGAATCCGCCGGTGTCAGTCATCATGCCCGTGTAGAGGCAAGTTGCCGCCGCTGTCGTCATCTCCTCGAATCCGCCGAGTTGGTGGATGAGGCGGAAGACAATCTCGCTGGTCGAACACATTTGCGGGAAGGAGATGACCATTTCCACGCCGTCGCGGTCCGGGTCGAGGTGATGGTCGATGATGATACGGCGAGCCTTGCTCTGCTTCATGGCGTCCTCCATGTTCTGAAGGCGGGAGAGGGAGTTGAAATCCAGACAGCAGATGAGGTCAGCCTCCTTCAGCGCGGCAGTGGCTTCGGCTTCGTGGTTCTGATGGAAACGCACGGTGTGGGAACCCGGCATCCAGCGCAGGAAGTCGGGGAAGGGATTCGGCAGAATGACATCCACGTGTTTGCCAAGTCCTTTCAAATAGGCAGCCCATCCGAGCGAGGAACCCACGGCGTCGCCATCGGGACCGCGGTGGGCGGTGATGACGATGCGCCGGCTTTCGCGCAGCATCTGCATCAGTTGAAAAAGTTCGCGTTGGTTGAGAAGGTCTTTCATGGGAGAAGGTGAATTTATCGTGCCTTGGCTTTGGTTCTATGCGGTTTGTCCGTGTAGGAAAATCCGCCGAAGGCGGTCGCTGTTTCTTGAAGCGTGGAACACGCTTCAAGAAGACTGAAGGGCGGATGCAAGTTCGGTCGGGGAGCGCCTCGCTCGTCGGGGCGGGACCACCCGCCCCGACGAACGAGAGGTCACCATGCTGCGAGTGCGCCCGCTTGTTTCAGAATGCGGACCTCTTCGACGGGGTCGGCGGCTTTGAACACGGCAGAGCCGGCGACGAGAACGTCAGCCCCTGCTTCCACGAGGCGGGGTGCTGTTTCGCGGTTCACTCCTCCGTCGATTTCAATGAGTGCCGTGGCGTTCTTTCGGGCAATCAGTTCGCGGAGTCGGCGCGTCTTGTCCACGCTGCTTTCGATGAATTTCTGTCCGCCGAAGCCCGGGTTCACCGACATCAGCATCACCAAGTCCAGGTCGCCGATGATTTCCTCCAGACAGGAGACCGGAGTGTGCGGGTTCAGCGTCACGCCTGCCATCATTCCCTCCGCTTTGATTTGCTGAATGACACGGTGGAGATGGATGCAGGCTTCGTAGTGAACGTTCATGACTTTCGCGCCGAGCGCCTTCACTTCCGGAATGAATTTCTCCGGTTGCACAATCATCAAGTGCACGTCCAGCGGTTTGCGAGCGTGACGAGCCATCGCCTGCATGACGGGAAAACCGAAAGAGATGTTTGGAACGAAGACGCCGTCCATGACATCGAGATGATACCAGTCGCATTCGCTTTCGTTCATCATTTCGAGGTCGCGTTGCAGGTTGCCGAAGTCGGCGGAGAGAAGGGAGGGAGCGATGAGTGGCATGAGACTTAGAATCGTTTGAGGTTCAATTTGTTTTGAAAGAAGAAATCGCGGCGAGTTCAATTGGACTTCGCGTTGGAACTGTCCGCTTCGGAGGCGTCTCCTTTTTCGAGTTTGCGGAAGGAGCGCAAATAGTCCAATTCATTTTGGGCAAAGTCAGCCATGTCTTCTTCCCGAAGCATTTCTTTGAGCGTGCGTTCCGCGTTGAGGATGTCCCCATAGTCCACCTCCAAGCGCACGTCCAGTTTTCTCAAGTGGTTGAGAAATTCCACGGCGTTCTCCGGTGCTTCCATGTCGTTCCACTCCGCTTTTTGGATGGCTTCCTGCATTTGTTGCATGTAGTGACGCACGAACTGGTTGGCGCGGAAGTCCTGCGACTGAACGAGACAATCGATGAAAGCACGCAGATAGGTGAGGTTCGAGGAGGAGGCATTGACGGAAAGATAGTAGAATGCCGGCTTGTAGAGTTTCAGTTTCTGATAGCAGACGCCCAGGAAATAGGCAGTCTTTTCGTAGGTGCGGAACGTTTTGTTCTCCCGGTCGCGCTCCAAGTCCTGGTTGATGAGATTCCAAAGGCGTTGGAACTGACGGAGTGCATCAAAGTAGCGCTCTTCGCGAATGAAGCGCATGCCCCAGTACATGTGATAAGCCTCGTCGGGGCTGTCGATTTCGATGAGAATCTTCTCCGCGTCGGTCAAGTCGTTGATGCGGTTGGCGTTGGCTTTGTCGAAGGCTTCGCCATACATATACTTGAACTCCGCTTCCGCCCTGGACTCAGACACAAGGTCAAGCGTCATGAGCATGCTCTGCCCGACGGTCATCTCTTTCTCTTCGAGCGCAGAAATGCTGTCGGTGTAGTCCGGCGTGTCTTCTTCGAGCGAATAGGTCACCCTGACATAAATCGCTTCTCTCGTCACTTTCTCGCAGCGAAGGTTGAGGAACATTTCGCGTTTCGTGACGGGCTCTTTGTCGGTGAGGAAGGGGGGCACATATTCCAAAATGAAACTCACGCGTTTGCCCACTTCGGCGCCGCGCATGACTTCGAGGAAAGTGTAGAGTCGGATGAGATTGTCCTGTTCTGCCACGACGCGGAGTTCGTCCTTGTCGTCGATGCGCGTCAGTTTCAACAAACGTGCGCCTTGCAGGAGGTTGAGTTGTTGCATCCATTCTTCCAGCGTGTAGGGCGGAAGTTCCGGTTTCAGACGTTTCAGTTTGAGGTCCTTGTTGCTGTGATAAACTTCCGACTCCGCCAACAAAATGCTGATGCGCTTGTCGGTGTGGTATTGGTACTCCAAGTCGAGAACCTCTTTCGACTGAATGTATTGTTTGTAGCGTTCGAACTCGAGAACGAAGCGTCGCTTCTGTGCGAACGCCATGCAGAAAAGTTGGTCGAGCGTCATGTCAAAATGCTCATTGATGACGTCGGGGAGCAAATTGGCGGAGAGAGATACTCTGAGTGTGCTCTCATCCTCAGAGAAAGAGTAAGTCACGGTGAGGCTGGAGTAGTTCGCGTTGCTCTCGTTGCAGCAGGTGCGGAGAATGTCGATATAGTCCGGCTCCACGCAGTAGAAGTGGGGGAAGCTGAAGCGGACGATTTCGTGCTCTTTGCTGTAGTGAATCAGAAAAAGTGCGGTTTGGAATTTCGCGATGAAGATGACGAGGTCTTCGTTGTCTTCTTCTTTCTCTTCCCACGTGCAGCCAAGTCTTCTCAGCGCTTCTCGGATGTAATCTTTTTCATCTTCGCAGTTTTCTTCGGGTTGTGCTTGGGGCTCAACCTTTATTTCTTCGTTCTGTGACGCAGCCCTCTGTTTGATTAGTTCGGCAATGAGCTTGCGACGAATTTTGACGGCTTTGGTGATTTTTTTAAGCATGCTGTTCTGTTTTAGTTTTGCAAAAGTACGAATTTTTCTCTGATACGCTCAACTTACTGTATATTTGCAGTTCGTAAGCGTTGAACTATTTCCCTTTTGGGGAGGAACATATCCCTTTTGGTAAAATATATACCTATTATAATATATGAGTAAGCACGACTCTTCCGTCACCGCTGCCGACATTCTCGAAACCTTGGAGTCGATGCGCGACGAGCGTCAGCGACGCATTCTGATGCGTTTCTTCAAGACGGGCGTCGGCGACTACGGCGAGGGCGACGAGTTTCTCGGTCTGCGCGTGCCGCAAACGCGCCTCGTGGTTCGCGAAGCGCGTCTCAAGGTTTCGTTGGAAGAAATCGAAAAATTGCTCGCCTCGGTCTGGCACGAAGCACGCCTCTGCGGTCTGCTCCTTTTGGTCGAAGAAATGAAAGCCGCGTTGCCCTCGTCGCGCAGAGACGCTGAAGAAACGGCACGGCGACGCGAGGAAATAGTCCGTTTCTATCTTTCCCACGCCCGCGCTGCCAACAACTGGGATTTGGTGGATTTGTCGGCACCCAAGATTCTGGGACAGTGGCTTCTGACGCCCGCGCCCGGCGGACTGCGCCCCGACAGAGGAGTGCTCGACCGACTGGCGGCGAGCAATAATCTCTGGGAGCAAAGAATCGCCATCGTTTCGACTTGGAAAATCATTCGCGACGGCGACTTCGGCGACACGTTGCGCCTGGCGGAAAAACTTTTGGAACATCCCCACGACCTGATGCACAAAGCCGTCGGTTGGATGCTTCGAGAAGTGGGAAAGAAATCGCTGCCCGTGCTTCGCGAGTTCTTGGAAACGCATTCCGCAAGGATGCACCGCACCTCCCTGCGCTACGCCATCGAACGCATGAGCGAAGCCGAGAGACGTTATTGGTTGGAGAAGAACAAACCTGCAAAACGTTAATTATAATACTTTGGAACGTAAGACTTTACACCGTATATCAAGCAATGAAGAAAATAGCATTAGAAGATTTTTTCCGTAACTCCGAGAGAAGCGCCTATCAACTTTCGCCCGACGGGCGTTTGATTTCCTACATGGCGCCCTACGAAAATCGCATGAACGTTTTCGTCAGAGGCGTTGGCGAGAAGGACGACGCTGCGGTGCGTCTGACCGGTGAAACGGAACGAAGCGTCAGTGGCTACATGTGGGCGGAAAACGACCGCATCCTTTTCATGAAGGACGTCGGCGGCGACGAAAACTATCGCCTCTTCGGCATCCGTCCCGACGGAACAGACCTCCGTGCCTACACTGATTTTGAGGGTGTTCGCACTGTTTTGATTGATGACCTCGAAGAGCAGCCCGGCTTCGTGCTCATCGGACTGAATCGCCGCAACCCGGAGGTCTTTGACCCCTATCGTTTGAACACGGAGACCGGTGAACTGACCCTGCTCGCGGAGAATCCGGGAAACATTCAGGGTTGGATGGCTGACCATCAGGGACGTCTGCGCGTGGCGACCGCCATTGTCGATGGCGTGAACACGCAAATACTCTATCGCGACAGCGAGGAAGAAGATTTCCGTCCGGTTTTGACCACGAACTTCAAGGATGTCGTTAGTTTCATGGAGTTTACGCCCGATGACAAGGAAGTTTTCGCCGCGACGAATCTTCACCGAGACAAGATGGCGCTTGTCCGAATGAATCCCGCGAACTGTGAAGAACTCGAGTTGCTCTATGAGGATGAGCACTACGATGTGGCGAGCATTTCCTATTCCCGAAAACGCAAGAAACTCCTCGGGGTCTATTGCACCGGCCACAAGGAGCCTGTGCGTCACTACTTTGACGACGAGGAGCGCGCCTTCCGAGAAAAGATAAAAAAGCATTTCCCCGACCGCCGCTATGGCATTGCCGACACCGACAAAGAGGAAAAGAATTTTCTCATCTATGCCGGAAATGACAAGACTCGCGGAGCCTATTTCCACTATTGTGCTGAAAATGACGAACTGACGCACATTGCTGACCTCGCGCCTTGGATTCGTGAGGAAGACATGAACGAAATGTTCGCTGTGACCTACACTACTCGTGACGGGTTGAAGATTGAGGCTTATCTCACGCTGCCCGACCACCTGACTCCGGAGACTGCTTCCAATTTGCCCGTCGTTGTGAATCCCCACGGTGGACCTTGGGCGCGCGACACTTGGGGCTTTTCTTCCGAAGTTCAATTTCTCTGCAACCGAGGTTACGCAGTGTTCCAAATGAACTTCCGCGGCTCGACAGGCTACGGGCGACGCTTCCTCGAGGCTTCCTACAAGCAGTGGGGACTCGCCATGCAGGACGACATCACCGACGGTGTGAACTTCCTGATTGAGAAGGGAATTGCCGACGCACACCGAGTCGCTATCTACGGTGGGAGCTATGGCGGCTACGCTGTTCTTGCCGGTCTGACGCTGACGCCCGATCTCTACTGCTGCGGGGTGGACTATGTCGGCGTGTCAAACCTTTTCACTTTCTTGCAGACGATTCCGCCTTACTGGCGTCCGCTTCTGGAGATGATGCACGAGCAAGTCGGCGACCCCGAGAAAGACAAGGAGCAACTTGCCGCCACTTCGCCCGCGCTTCATGCCGACAAAATCAAAGTGCCGCTTTTCATTGCGCAAGGGGCAAACGACCCGCGTGTGGCGAAGGCGGAAAGCGACCAAATGGTGGAGGCTTTGAGAAAAAGAGGTGTCGAGGTGGAGTATATGGTCAAGGACAACGAGGGGCACGGTTTTGCCAACCAAGAGAACCGTTTTGACTTCTATCGCGCCATGGAAAACTTCCTGGCGAAAAATCTGGCTTAAAAATCCTCTGAGACTGCCTCAGATTCCCCTTTGAGGCTAAGATAGATTCGCCCAATTCCCCGAAAAAATAATGTGCGCCAGCGATGGCGCACATTATTTGGATATTTACGACAGGTAAGTCTTTAGAAATTAGGAGCGAGGCTTTGAAAAACGGTAAAGAAGTTTGACAAAGTGAATACTCCGCTTTGGCAAATTCTGCCTTTGTTCCCCTTTGTTTTCGGAGATTTTCCCTTTGTTTTCGGAGATTTCCCCTTTGTTTTCGGGAGGGTTCCCTTTGTTGGGCTTAATATACCTCCACGCAGTCGGCGAGTCGCTTTGCTTTTTCGCGCACGGCGTCCAGGTCGTCGCCGAGGGGAGCATTGCAGACCACGACGCCCATTCTTCGGTTCACTCGGGTCGTCGGTTTGCCGAAGATGCGGATGTCGGCGTCCTCTTCGCAAGTCTGCTCAATCCCTTTATAGCGAGGCATTTCGTTGGAGGCAATGGGCGAGAGAATGACTGCGCTGGCACCGATTCGCAACTGTTTGATGCAGGGAATTGGCAAACCGAGCACGGCGCGCAGATGAAGTTCGAACTCGTTGAAGTTTTGAGTTCCCGCCAGCGTCACCATGCCTGTGTCGTGGGGGCGGGGAGAAAGTTCGGAGAAATAGACTCCGTTTTCGTGGCTGAGGAAGAACTCTACGCCCCAAAGTCCCGCGCCTGTCAGCGCTTCGGTCACTGCTGCCGCCATTCGCTGAGCTTCAGCGAGATGCGCTTCGGAAATGTGGGCGGGTTGGAAACTCTCGCGATAGTCTCCGCCCTTCTGCACGTGCCCGATGGGCGGACAGAAAAGCGTGGCCCCGTTCTTCTGCGTCACGGTCAAGAGCGTGATTTCGCTGTCGAAGCGAATGAACTCCTCAATGATGACTTCCGCGATGTCGCCACGGCTGCCGTCCATCGCATATTCCCAGGCGTGCGGCAGGTCCTCCGGACTTTTCACCAGACTTTGCCCTTTGCCCGAGGAAGACATGAGGGGTTTCACGACGCAAGGGAAGCCAATTTCGCGGGAGTGAGCTTCCAGTTCTTCGAAGGTTTTGGCGTAGAAATATTTTGCGGTCTTCAACCCTAATTCCTTGGCAGCCAAGTCTCTGATGGCTTTTCTGTTCATCGTGAAATTGACGGCGCGGGCGGAAGGAGTCACCTGAATGCCTTCTTTTTCAAAGTCATAGAGTCGCTCAGTTCGGATGGCTTCGATTTCGGGAACGATGATGTCGGGCTGATGTTTCTTCACGGCTTCTTCGAGTGCCTCTCCGTCGAGCATGGAGAAGACTTCGCGTTCGTCAGCGACCTGCATGGCGGGCGCATTGTTATAGGAGTCGCAAGCAATGACGTGTTGGCCTAAGCGTTGGGCGGCGATGGTGAATTCTTTTCCGAGTTCGCCGGAGCCGAGAAGCAAGATTTTTTTCATGATTCTTTGGTTGTGAGGACGTTTGTGGCAGGCGGCGCGGACGGAGCGGAGATGCCGAGGCTCGCGCAGCCACTGCAAAGTTACGGTTTTTTGACGCATTTTTTCGTGCCTTCCGTTTCTTTTCTTCGTTTCGGAAATGTCGGGAGACACAAAACCACAAACGAGATTCCGATGCCAAGGGTGGGTGGGGCGGAATCTCGTTTGTGGTTTCGTGGAGTCAATGTGGAGGGTCGCAAGGCGAGGGGAGAGGTTGAGGAAGAGAAACTTAGCATCTCGCTTCGGGAGCCAACGCCAACGCTCTCGCCAAATTTCTCGCTTCAAACTCATTGTTTTCGGCGGGGGAGTAGAGCCGCGCGAAGATTTTCAGGAAGTTCAAACTTTCTTTTCGGGGATGAAAGTTTTCGGGAGTAGAATGATTCATAGGCGACGGTGAAGTGTGTTTACACTTATATAAACGTCGTGCCTTGCGGTTTAGTGTATCTGCCTCCCAAAATTTCTTTCCGCGGCGCATTCTTTTTCGTGGCGCGAGCGCGAGGTTCACTCAAAGTCGAGTGAAATCCGATGTTCTTTCGCCAGTCGGCGCATGTTGAGAATCGCGTAGCGCATTCTGCCGAGCGCAGTGTTGATGCTGACGCCGGTGATGTCGGAGATTTCTTTGAAACTCAAATCCTGATAGTAGCGCATATAGACCACTTCTCTCTGGTTGTCAGGAAGATGGTCCATGATTCGGCGCACGTCTTTCAGCACCTGCTCGTTGACGATTTCGCTCTCGCGATGCGTGTCGAGCAGAATGGAGGTTTCTTGCCACGCGTGCTCCGCGTCTTCCTCGTAGATGAGGTTTTCGTTGCGCTCAAAGCGGAACTGGTCAATCAGCATGTTGTGAGCGATGCGCGTGAGCCAAGCGTAGAAGCGCCCGGTCTCCTTGTAGCGCCCCTGACGCAAGGAAACGATGACTTTGACGAAAGTCTCCTGGAAGATGTCGTCTGCCACGTCGTTGTTACGGACAATATAGAGGATGTAGTTGTAGAGTTTATCTTGATAACGTTGAAGCAACTCGTCGAAGGCTTCATTGTTGCCAGACACAAACAAAGCGACCAATTCTTCATCGGTACGCAAATTCAATGTTTCCATTACTCTTGATTTGTGGTTAATGAAGGGAGTAATGTCTGTCGATAGGCGTCTGGATTTTAAAGTTTTAGGAT
>JBJEAG010000232.1:0-1978 GCA_051868855.1 Alloprevotella sp.
CATGGAACTCTACGTGCAGTATAAGGACTACAACTGGATGATGAACTTCACCGAGCAACTCCTTGAACGCATTTGCGTGGCTGTGAACGGCACCCCCGAGACCGTGATTGACGGCAAGACCATCAGTTTCAAGGCTCCCTATCGCCGCCTCCCCATCCTCGAAGCCATCAAAGAAAAGACCGGTCACGACCTGAACGGCAAGAGCGAAGAGGAAATCAGAGTCGTTTGCAAAGAACTTGGTCTTGAAATCGACGAAACGATGGGCAAGGGCAAACTCATCGACGAAATCTTCGGCGAGTTTTGCGAAGGCACCTTCATCCAGCCGACCTTCATCACCGACTATCCCGTGGAGATGTCGCCCCTCACCAAGAAACACCGCACCAACCCTGCGCTCACCGAACGCTTCGAACTCATGGTGAACGGAAAGGAATTGGCTAACGCCTACTCCGAGCTCAACGACCCCATTGACCAGGAGGAACGCTTCCAAGAGCAACTCCGTCTCTCCGAGAAGGGCGATGACGAAGCCATGTTCATCGACCAAGACTTCCTGCGCGCTTTGCAGTATGGCATGCCTCCCACCTCCGGCATCGGCATCGGCATCGACCGTCTCGTGATGCTCATGACCGGACAGACCCAGATTCAGGAAGTGCTCTTCTTCCCGCAGATGAAACCCGAGAAGAAAGCGCCCCGCGATGCCGTTTCAAAATATGTCGAAGCAGGTATCTCCGAAGACCTCGTTCCCGTGCTCCAGAAAGTCGGCTACTATCTCGTCTCCGACCTGCAGGACGTCAAGGCGCAGAAGTTGCAGCAGCAGATTGTGGAGGTCATCAAGAAGTATAAACTCGAATTGGAGAAACCCTCCCTCCAAGAAATCGAAAACTGGAATCTCGGAACAAATTGCTAATCTTTGCATAACAGGTGATGGAGAGTCTGCCTTCTCCATCACTATACCCCCAAAGGGGAATCCCTGCTTATGTATGATTTAGGAAACATAGTAGTGATGGGCAGCGGAAGCTGGGCAACCGCCATTGCGAAAATGCTGCTTGAAGGCGTGGACCACATTTGGTGGTACATGCGGCGCGCTGACACCATCGAGGAGTTCCGCCGCTTGGAGCATAACCCCTCCTATCTCACCAGCGTGCATTTCGACACCTCCCGCATCACCTTCACCACTGACATCAACGAAGCGGCGCGGCAGTGTCGGACCATGGTGTTCGTCACTCCCTCTCCCTACCTCAAGAACCATCTGAAGAAACTCAAGGTCAAACTCCACCAGAACTTCATCGTCACCGCCATCAAAGGCATCGTGCCCGATGAGAACCTTGTTTGCTCCGAGTTCTTCCGTCAGGTCTATAACGTGCCCGACGAGAACCTCGCCGTGCTTGGCGGTCCCAGCCACGCCGAGGAAGTGGCGCTCAGCCGCCTCACCTATCTCACTGTCGGCTGCACCGACAATGAGAAAGCCGCCGCCTTTGCCGAGACCCTCGCTTCCGGTTATGTCAAGACCAAAACCTCTTCCGACGTCATCGGCATTGAATATGCCTCCGTCTTGAAGAACGTCTATGCCATCGCAGCCGGCATCTGCAACGGGTTGAAATATGGTGACAACTTCCAGAGCGTGCTCATGTCCAATGCCGTTTTGGAAATGAACCGTTTCCTCCGTGCCGTCTATCCCATTGACCGCATCATCCACGACAGTGTCTATTTGGGCGACCTCCTCGTGACGGGCTATTCCAACTTCTCCCGCAACCGCGTCTTCGGCACCATGATTGGCAAGGGCTACAGTGTCAAGTCCGCCCAGATTGAAATGGAAATGATTGCCGAAGGCTACTACGGCACAAAGTGCATGAAGGACATCAACCGCCACTATCACGTGAACATGCCCATCCTTGATGCCGTCTATAACATCCTCTACGAACGCATCTCCCCCAACATCGAAATAAAACTCCTCACCGACTCCTTCCGCTGATGGAAGGGG
>JBJEAG010000233.1:0-1975 GCA_051868855.1 Alloprevotella sp.
CAGAATGAGAAGGAATCTTTTGAACACGAATCTCACGAATCGAACGAATTGAGCGAATGTTTTTGAAACATTAATGCACATTAATTGTTCACGAATTATTCATGAATTTATATCTCACGCAGAATTCGCAGAATGAGAAGGAATTATTTGAATCATTCGCTCGATTCGTGTTCTAAAAATCTTTTTATTCCTTCTCATTCTGCGGATTCTGCGTGAGACAAATCCTATTGAGACTAATTCTGCGTGACAAATCCTCATTCGACTTGGAACGAGAAGGCATGGTTATATTCTCGGAGAATGCTCATCGTCACAGTCTTGCGTGTTAGATTAAACACCTCCGACCATTGCGTGAAGCCGGTGGAGAGTTCCGGGTTCTCGGGACCTTGAGCCACCTGACTCAAAAGCCACATTGCCAAGGGAGAAGTCAGTTGGTAGTTGTATTGTTGCAGGGTGGAGCGCAGTTTCTTGTAGCGGTCCATGCCGTGTTCCGACTGGTTGATGCCGTGTTTCGTGTTTGCCATGGTGGGAGAGACATAGAAGTTGGTGACGCAGCGCAGGGTGTCGTTTTTCTCGAGACGCTCCATGGTGTTTGGGTGATTCAAGGTGTCGGCGTCGGTGTATTCCACGATGGCATAGTCCCCTTTGGCGTCCGCCATGAAGAAATGATAGTTTGCCTTCGCCTTGTCAGCCGTCATGTTGTATTTCTCCAACAGGTCCATTGCTTCCTGCACGTTGCTCGCTTTGTCGAGGAGCATTCTCATGGCGACGGTGGTGAAGATTTTCTTTCTGTTTTCTTCCTCTTGTTCCGTGTTGAGACCGTCCAGTTTCAGCACACACACTGCGAAGCCGTCCTCGTTGATGCCGTCCAGCAGGAGGTAGGGCAGTGCCATCAGCATGGAGAGGTCAGACTTGCCGTCGTTGTAGAAGCCGCTGTCGTAGCCCACGAATTGTCCATCGACGAAGGAAACTGATTTCTTGCCGCCGACGGGAGCGGTGTGAACGGCAATGACGGGAATCATGTGACGCTCTTTGGTGTCGGGGTCGATGTGGTTGAAGTCAAAGTTACGTCCCATGAGGAAGTCTCCCGTGGAGATGTCCGGGCAGGCGAACGCGCTGCATCCGGCATCGTAGGTGATTTTCGTGTTTTGGGAAGGAGAGGGGCGTTCGTCCATGAGATATGCCACGGCAAACTGTTGCAGTTTTTGGGTGCAGTCAATCTCGAAGTTGAGCGCGTCTTCGAGTTTATAGTCCACGTTGTAGTTCATTTCGTAGATGCGTCCTTTGTTTCCTTCCAAGTCCACGAGCGAGTAGATCATGGCTCGCTTGTCTTCGTCGGTGACCATTTCGGCTTTGTTTTCGGTGGGCACCGGCGTACGAGGAATGGCGACCTCGTCGTCGCTGCAGGCATTGAACGCCATCAGCATGGGGATGGAGAGGAAGAGTGTCTTCCAAGTCTGGAAGACGGTGCGGGAGGCTGTTCGTTGTTTGTCCATGATGTTGAAGATTTTGTGGTTGTTTTTTTTAAGAGGGGATTCTTATGTAAAAATCGTGCAAGGCGAGCGCAATTTGTTTAAATTGCGAGCCGCCTCCTATCTTCTGCAAAGAAAGTGTGGTTTCGGGAAGTGGACAAATACAAAAGTGCCCGCAGGTCATTTTTTGAAGATTAGGCAATAAAAAATTGTGGAATAGACAATTTTTCGGGAATGCTTTAGATGTTATTCACGCCGAATCCGCAGAATTTATCTCACGCAGAATCCGCAGAATGAGAAGGAATATTTTGAACACGAATTATTCAGGATTTGTTCATGAAGTATTCATAAATCATTCTCATTATACACGGAAAACTATACACAAAAACTATGCAAACTATACACAGAACTATACATTGTGCTGAAAATCAAAACGTTTCGGAGTGTAGTTTTTGTGCAAACTATACATAAACTATACACAGAACTATACACTGAGAGCCTCCCCC
>JBJEAG010000234.1:0-7069 GCA_051868855.1 Alloprevotella sp.
CACCTTTCTTCTGAGCGAGAGGCGTTCCCCCCTTGGGATGAAAGATGGAGGAAGTGAAGGCGATGGCATTTTCGCCGGAGACTCGGATGACCGCCAAAGCACCGCCCGGAGCGGTGGCAGGAGCACAGATTGTGGACATGAAAAGGAGAATTAGAGTGACTTTTCATGCAAAGTTAAGAATAATGCCCTATATTTGCCTAATCAAATTGAAAAACACCTTTGTTAACCCCTTTACTTATCATTGTGAAATCATGCATTGTTTAAAGAGATTCCTTTCTTGCGTTGTGCTGGGCATGGCGTTTTTTGCCGTGCTTCATGCCGAGATTAACCCCAAACCGTTCGTGATTCCGGAACTGAAGACCTGGACGGGCGCTGAGGGCAAAGTCGTTCCCTCCGGTCGCATCGTGGTCAAGAGTTCCAAACTTCAAGGCGTGGCTCAGGCGCTCGCTACCGACTATCGCGAGATGTTTGGCATCGACCTGACCGTGGCGAAAGGCGGCGTGCGCCCCGGCGACATCGTCCTGGAACTGAAGAAAGACCCGGCTTTGGGCGATGAAGGCTACAAACTCACCACCGCTTCTTCCATCCTGATTTCCGCCGCCACCGAAAAAGGCGCGTTCTGGGGCACCCGCACGCTGCTGCAACTCTCCGAGCAGGCAGCAGACCGCAGCATCCCCTGCGGAGCCACGACCGACGTGCCGGAATATCGCCTTCGCGGATTCATGATTGACTGCGGTCGCAAGTTCATTCCGCTGAACTATCTGCAGAAACTGACGAAGATGCTTGCCTACTACAAGATGAACACGCTGCAGATTCACCTCAACGACAACGGATTCCGCCAGTTCTTCGGCGACGACTGGGACAAGACGCAGGCTGCCTTCCGCTTGGAGTGCGAGACCTACCCCGGGCTCACGGCGAAGGACGGTTCCTACACCAAGAAGGAGTTCATCGACCTGCAGAAGTTGGCGGAAAAGAATTGCGTGACCATCATTCCGGAGATTGACGTGCCCGCCCACTCCCTCGCCTTCACCCACTACAAGCCCGAAATCGGCAGCAAGGACTACGGCATGGACCACCTCGACCTCTTCAATCCCGAGACCTACACCTTCCTTGACGGTCTCTTCAAGGAATATCTCGAAGGTTCCGAACCCGTCTTCCGCGGCAAGCGCGTGCACATCGGAACGGACGAATATTCGAACCGCGACACCGCCGTCGTCGAAAAGTTCCGCGCTTTCACCGACCGCTACATTCGTCTGGTGGAAAGCTACGGCAAGCAGGCTGTCGTTTGGGGCGCACTCACCCACGCCAAGGGCAAAACGCCCGTCAAGTCCGAGAACGTGCTCATGCACATCTGGTACAACGGCTTTGCCAATCCCGCCGACATGAAGGAGCAGGGCTATCAGCTCGTCAGCATCCCCGACGGATATGTCTATATCGTTCCCGCCGCAGGCTACTACTACGACTATCTCAACACCGAGTTCCTCTACAACTCTTGGACTCCCGCCACCATCGGCAGCCAGAAGTTTGAAGAAAACGACCCCGCCATCGAGGGTGGCATGTTTGCCGTTTGGAACGACCACGCCGGCAACGGCATCTCCGTCAAGGACATTCACCATCGCGTCTTCCCCGCCTTGCAGACGCTCGCCGTCAAGTGCTGGTCCGGCAAGAACACTTCACTGCCCTTCGCTGACTACAACTCCCGCCGCCTCTCGCTGAGCGAGGCTCCCGGCGTGAACGAACAGGGTCGCCTTGGCAAGCCCGGAACGGTCGTTCTGACCCGCGACGAGGTGAAGAGCGGCGAAACGTTGAACGCCGAGGAGATTGGCTATAACTACTCCGTCTCCTTCAAGATTCGCGGCGAAGAAGAAGCCAAGGGCACGGAACTCTTCCGCTCCGCCAACGCCGTCTTCTATCTCGCCGACCCGCGCAGCGGCTTGCTCGGTTTCGAGCGCGACGGCTATCTCAACACCTTCAACTATCGCGTGGAGAAAGGCAAAGAGGTCACCCTCACCATCGCCGGCAACAACAAGTCCGTTTCTCTCTTCGTCGATGGAAAACTCCGTGAGGAGCTCGGACCGAAGACGCTCTACGTGATTCGTGACAGAAACGTGGCGAGCTATCAGGTTGAGGGCGCCTACGCCACCTCTCCGAAGGTCTATGACCCGTCCGACAAAATCTACTATCAGCGCACGCTCGTCTTCCCGCTTCGCCACGCGGGCAACTTCCGCAGCCGCATCACGTCGCTGGAGGTGAAGCAGGCGGAATGACCACTCGCTCTTTCGCGCCGACAGTTTCGCACGTTGAAAACACCTTTCAAGCAAGACCATCCTCCGGGGTGGTCTTGTTTTGTTATATTGTTGCTGAGCGAGAAAAGATTTTGACTGCATTGCGACAAGGTTTGGTCAGGGGTATTGCAGGGGTTTTGCAAGGGTTTTGCAAGGGTTTTGCAGGTTGCAAAAGGGTTGCAAAAGGGTTGCAAAAGGGTTGCAAAAGGGTTGTCGAAGAGGTGTCGCAAGTCGCTTCACTCAGACGAAAAAGAGACTTTCGTTTGTTTCAAATTTCAGGTTTCAGTGCGGTTGCGCCGCATTACAAGCCGGCATACGCATTGGCGTTGGCGTAACAAGAAGAAAATCCAAGACGTGGGAGAAAGATTGTTTTGAGATTCGGCTACCACGCTTTGGTACTGAAAATACCGGCGTCGAAAAACTGAAAAACACGACACAAAAACTCCCAGAGGGTTTGGGAGTCGAACTCCCAACCCCCTTGGGAGTCAAACTCCCACGCCTTGGGAATCAAACTCCCACGCCTTGGGAATCAAACTCCCACGCCTTGGGAGCAAACCTCCCACGCTTTGGGAATCAAACTCCCACGCTTTGGGAGCAAACCTCCCACGCTTTGGGAATCAAACTCCCACGCTTTGGGAGCAATCTCCCACGCTTTGGGAGCATTCTCCCACGCCTTGGGAGACGGCGCGTCATAATAGTCAATCTGCTTCGTTGCTATCGGATTCGGGCTTTGGAAGCCGAGTGCCACGCCGCGGAACGTGGTTCAAAAGGCGGCGACGACGGTCTGCGGGGCGCAAATCCCTCTTTTCTTGGTCAAAAACCTCACTTCTTGCTTTCGTTTTCCTTAACTTTAGCATCTTTGTTGTACTTTTGCAACACTTAGGCATGCAGAACGCAGCAGAACAGGTTGTGGGTGCTGCCCGAGTTTCCCTCTTCAACCCGAAACAGAGAAGCCAATGAAAAGCTTTTTCCGCGTCATGGGGCAGTTTGTGAAGCCGTATAAACTCTATCTCTTCGGCTCCCTCTTCTTCAACCTCTTTTCTGCCATCCTGAACGTCTTTTCCTTCATCTCCATCATTCCGATGCTGCAACTGCTCTTCGGAATCGACCAGAACAAATATGAATTCATTCCCTGGGGAGCCGCCGGAATGAGCATCAAAGACATCGTGGTGAACAATATGTATTGGTACACTACGGAGTTGATGAACACTTACGGCGCGGAATACACGCTCCTCATCATTGGCATCTTCCTCGTGACGACGACGTTTCTCAAGACCGGATGCTATTTTGCCTCCGTCGCTGTCATGGTTCCGATGCGCACCGGCATTGTGCGCGACATCAGGACAAAGGTCTATCACAAAATCATCTCTCTCCCTTTGTCCTTCTTTTCCGACGAGAGAAAAGGTGACATCATTGCCCGCATGAGCGGTGACGTGAACGAAATCGAGAACTCCATCACCGGTTCCTTGGACATGCTCATCAAGAATCCCATCTTGCTGACTTGCTATTTCGGCGTGCTCATCTACACTTCTTGGCAGCTGACCGTCTTCACCATCGTCGTTCTCCCGCTGATGGGATGGATGATGGGGCGCATCGGCAGAAAACTCAAACACCAGAGCCTCGACGCGCAGAACAAATGGAGCGAGACCATGGCGCAACTGGAAGAAACGCTCGGCGGCATGCGCATCATCAAAGCCTTCACCGCCGAACACAAGATGACCGACCGCTTCGACAAAGCCACCAACGAGTTCCGCGACGCCTCCAACCGCGTTGCCATCCGTCAGTCCAGTGCGCACCCCGTCAGCGAGTTCCTCGGAACGACGCTCATCGTCCTGGTGCTGTGGTATGGCGGCACGCTCATCTTCTCCGACCATTCCCCGATTGACGCGCCGACGTTCATCTTCTACATGGTCATCCTCTACAGCATCATCCAGCCGCTGAAGGATTTCTCGAAGGCGTCCTACAGCATTCCGAAAGGCATGGCGAGCCTTGAGCGCGTCAACAAGATTCTCCACGCGCCCAACCCCATCAAGAACCCTGCCAAACCCGTCCACATCGACGGACTGAAAGACAGCATCGAGTTCCGCCACGTCGGCTTTGAATATGCCGCAGGCAGTCCCGTCCTGAACGACATCTGCCTGACCGTACCGCGTGGCAAAACCATTGCCCTCGTCGGTCAGAGCGGTTCGGGAAAATCCACGCTCGTCGATCTTCTGCCGCGCTACCACGACGTCACCGGCGGCGACATTTTCATCGACGGAGTGAACGTGAAGGACTTGGAGATTACGGAACTGCGCTCCCTCATCGGCAACGTGAACCAGGAGGCGATTCTCTTCAACGACTCCTTCTACAACAACATCACCTTCGGCGTGGAGCACGCCACCATGGAACAGGTCATCGAAGCCGCCAAGATTGCCAACGCCCACGACTTCATCATGGAGAGCGAGCACGGCTACGACACCAAAGTCGGCGACCGCGGCTGCCGTCTCTCCGGCGGACAGCGGCAGCGCATCAGCATCGCCCGTGCCATCCTCAAGAACCCCGCCATCCTGATTCTCGACGAAGCCACCTCCGCCCTCGACACCGAAAGCGAACGCCTCGTTCAGGAAGCCTTGGAGCGACTGATGAAGACGCGCACCACCATCGCCATTGCCCACCGTCTCTCCACCATCCGCCACGCCGACGAAATCTGCGTGCTCTATGAGGGACGCATCGTGGAGCGCGGCTCCCACGAGGAACTCTTGGCACAGGGTGGCTACTACAAACGCCTCAACGACATGCAGCAACTCTGACCTGCGCAGTTTTCGAGAGGACACTTATTTGTTGAATCATCATGCGCCGGAAGAAAACTTTCACAGACATTTTTCCCCGAACGAAAAAAGGGAGAGGGACGCAGAAGACGCCGCGAACGAGTGCGCCGCTGACCATTCTCTCCTTGTTCTATCTCGCCACGACCCTGCTCTTCGTCGTGGCGAAGCCTTGTTTCGTGTGGGCTCAGTCTGCCGGCGTTCGGGAAGGCGTCAGCGCGGCAGACCTCGTGCAGGTGATGTGGCACGGACTCGCGTTGGACCTTGCCACCGCCGGCTACGCCTCCGCCCCGCTCTGGCTGCTGCTCGGTATCGCCATCTGGCTGCCCCGAACGCATGTGCTATATATATATAAGGTATATGCGCTGCTCGTTGCCCTCTTCTTTGGCTGCGTGGTCGTCGCCGACGCCTGCCTCTACGGTTTCTGGGGCACAAAACTCGACAGCACGGCGTGGAGCTATCTCGACAATCCCTCCGGCGCGGTGCAAAGCGTGACGGGATGGTATCTCTGCGGCGTCGCCGTCGCCATTGCCGTCGCCGTCTTCCTCGCCGCGTGCCTGCTGCTTTGGGCAGTGAACCGCCGCTTGAAAGCGGTGCGCCACCGCCTCGCCCTCTCCGGCGTGTGGGTGCTGGTCGGCGGACTGATTTTCCTCGGCATCCGCGGCGGCGTCGGGAAGAGCACAGCCAACGTCGGCATGGTCTATTTCAGCGACCGCCTCTTCCTCAACCACGCTGCCGTCAATCCCGCCTTCAGTCTGGTCTCCTCGCTGAAGAAAGCCCGGGCGGCGGAGCAGCGAATGGACTTCTTCCCCGCCGACACCTGCGCCGCGCTGTTTGCGGCGTTGGACTATAACACCCGCTCCGAGAACACGGAACGTCTGCTCCGCACCACGCGCCCCAACGTCGTCATCGTCCTGATGGAAGGTTGCGGCGGTCAGTTCGTCCATGCCGTGGACCCGAAGAGCGACCCGAACGTGACGCCCAACCTGAACCGTCTGGCTCGTGAAGGCGTGGTCTTCACGGAGTGCTATGCCAACTCCTACCGCACCGACCGCGGAACGGTCTGCACCCTCAGCGGCTATCCCTCCTTTCCCAACTTGAGCGTCATGAAACTCGCCGCCAAGGCGTCCAAACTGCCCTCCGTCGCGGGTTCTCTGCGCGAGGCGGGCTACGACACTGAGTTCCTCTACGGCGGCGACATCAACTTCACGAACACCAACGGCTATCTCCTCTCCACGGGCTATCGCCGCACCACCGGCGACGCCGGCTTCCCGCCCGAGGTGCGCCACACCCACGACTGGGGCGTCACCGATGCCATTACCTTCGACTCGCTCTTTCAGCGCATCCTGCAGAAACCGCAAGAGAAGCCGTGGCACATCGGCTTCCTCACGCTCGCCAGCCACGAGCCGTGGAAAGTGCCCTACTCCCGCCTGCCCCACGACGAGAAAGCCAACGCCTTCGCCTATCTGGATGACTGCATCGGGCGTTTCGTCGAGAAACTGAAAAAGACGGAAGCCTGGAAAAACCTGCTCGTGGTCTTCCTGCCCGACCACGGCATCAACTATCCCGAGGGAATTCCCGACAGCGACGAGCGACGCTCCCACATTCCCATGATTTGGGTCGGCGGTGCCGTCAGTGCGCCCCGCGTTGTCTCAAAGATATGCAACCAGACGGACCTGCCCGCCACCCTGCTCGGACAGATGGACCTGCCGCACGATGCCTTCCGCTTCTCCCGCGACGTCATGAGCGCCACCTATCGAAACCCGTGTGCCGTGCACACTTGGAACGAAGGCATATATCTCAAAGACTCCACGGGCATTAGTGTCGTGAACCTGCTGACCCGCCCGGCGAGCATCATTCGTGAATCCCCGTCTCCCTCACCCCGCCGCTGCGATGCCGCCAAAGCTTTCCTGCAAACCTGCTACGACGACCTGCGGGGACTCTGAGCCTCAAAGCGGGAACTCTAATCTTCAGAGC
>JBJEAG010000234.1:7169-9297 GCA_051868855.1 Alloprevotella sp.
GGAACTCTAACATAATAATATGGAACAAAAGAAAACAGACTCGCCGTTGCTCGTGACGGGTGCTTCCGGTTTCATCGGGAGTTTCCTCGTGGAGCGTGCCTTGGAAGAGGGACGGGAAGTTTGGGCTGCCGTGCGCCGCACCAGTTCCCGCCGCTACCTCTCCGACCCGCGCATCCGCTTCATCGAGCTCGACCTCGGCAACGACGAGCGACTGAAGCAGCAACTGACGCGCCACCTCGAGGAACACGCTCCCTTCGGCGCCGTCATCCACGCCGCCGGCGCCACACGGGCAAAGGACGAAGAGGAGTTCTGCCGCATCAACGCGGAAGGTACGCTCCGCCTCGCGCTGACGCTCTTGGAGACGCAGGCGCTGCAACCCGGCGGACGTTTCGTCTTCATCAGTTCGCTCAGCGTCTGCGGCGACATCCACGAACTGGACCGCGAACCGCTCCGTCCGACCGACACGCCGCTGCCGAACACTGCCTACGGTCGCTCAAAACTGAAAGCGGAACGAATGCTGGCGGAGGTGCCGGGACTGAACTATGTCGTGCTCCGTCCGACCGGCGTCTATGGTCCTCGCGAGAAGGACTACTTCCTCATGGCGAAGAGCATCAAGCAGCACGTCGATTTCGCCGTGGGCTTCAAGCCGCAGATTCTGACTTTCATCTATGTCCGCGACCTCGTCGAGGCAGCCTTCCTCGCCTTGAAGCGCGGCAAACGCGGCGGCATCTACCACCTCAGCGACGGGCGGAACTACACCAGCCGCAGTTTCAGTGACCTGCTGCAACTCGAACTGGGCGTGCGCCGCGTCGTCCACATCGTTGCCCCGCTTTGGGTGCTCCGCGTCGTCAGTTTCGTGGCAGACAAACTGGCAAGGGCTGTCAAGAAGTCTTCCACGCTGAATCCCGACAAGTGTCGCATCATGAAGCAGCGGAACTGGCAGTGCGACATCACCGCCGCCCGCGAAGAACTGAACTACCGTCCCCAATGGCCCTTGACGCGCGGCGTGAAGGAAGCCGTGGAATGGTACAAACAAGAACACTGGCTGTAAATTTGTGTAATCCCATGACCTCACCCAAAAAAACAAGCCCCGTCTGTCTCGAATGGCTCACGCTTGCCTACACGCTCTTCACCACCGTGCTGATGCTTTGCTTCTGGACAGACATGAAGAATCCGCTCCCCCTGTTGGAAGGACGAGCGTTCATTGTCGGCGGCATGCTGCTGCTCTATCTCATCTATCGCGCCAAACCCGGACGCTACACGCTCTTCCTGCGCTACCTCTTCCCGCTCACGCTGTTGGGATATTGGTATCCGGACACCTACGAGTTCTGCCAACTCTTCCCGAACCTCGACCATGTCTTCTCGCAAGCGGAACTGACGCTCTTCGGCTGCCAGCCTTCCATCACGTTCTCGCAGTGGATGCCTTCGAAACTCTGGAGCGAACTCTTCCACCTCGGCTATTTCTCCTACTATCCGCTCATCTTCCTCACGATCCTCGAACCGTGGTTCACGAACCGCCGGGAGTTTGAACGCACCGCCTTCATCGTGCTGGGGGCGTTCTTCCTCTACTATCTGATATATCTCTTCCTGCCCGTCGCCGGACCGCAATACTATTTCCAAGCGGTCGGCTTCGACCGCATCGAAGAGGGGGTGTTCCCGGCGCTGGGGGACTATTTCCGCACGCACTCTGACCTGGCGCCGTCGCCGGGTCCCGAGGGTTTCTTCCGCGGACTGGTCGAAAGCACGCAGGCTTCGGGCGAACGCCCCACGGCTGCCTTCCCTTCTTCCCACGTGGGGATGAGTACGGTGCTGATGATGTTGCTGTGGACGAACCGCCGCAGTCTGTTCTTCGTCTCTCTGCCGTTCTACGTTCTGCTCTGCGGAGCGACGGTGTATATCCAGGCGCACTATCTGATTGACGTGTTCGGAGGCTGGCTGACCGCGGTCGCCTTCTTCTTCCTCTGCCAATGGACCTATAACCGTCTCTTCCACGCCAATAACCCCTTCACCGGCACAGAACCCGTGGAGGAATGACGCTCGTCGGTGGGGTTCTGACGCTCGTCGGGGCGGGTGGTCCCGCCCCTTGCCGCGAGGCGCTCCCCGACCGTGTTTGCATCCGCCCTTCTCT
>JBJEAG010000235.1:0-9275 GCA_051868855.1 Alloprevotella sp.
ATTCTTCCTTCCACCAAGTCTGTTTCTGAACTCATCGAAATAGCTGACAACATGCACATCTTTGCCAAACTGCTCCGTGAGACCGGTCTCTATGAGGAAATCGCTCTCCATCGTACGGATGAGATTGCCTACGAAGAAGAACATTCTGCTTATGCCGGTTCTAAGGTTTATGAAAGTACGACGGGCAACAACTACGATTATCAGGCTACTCGCAACGTTGCCTTCACAGCTTTCGTGGAACCTGACGAAGTCTTCCAGAACGAGTGGAACGTGGATGCTCCTGTTGTTGCAGAAGATGGAACCATCACCAATTGGGATGCCATCAAATCTGCTATTGTTCAGAAATGTTCTTCTTTCTTTGGCAGCGAAGCTTCTGATGATTTGAAGAATCCAAAGAATGCTGTTTATCAGTTTGTGGCTTATCACTTGTTGAATTCCGGTATGGCAATTGATGAACTCGTAAGACACTTTGACGAGTATGGCTATTCCTACGGTACCGATATGAAGAAGCCGAACACCTTCGGTTACTCTGTTAATGTTTGGGACTACTACACTACGCTCGGCACTCCTGCCGGTTTGCTGAAGATTACTCAACTTCCGACAGAGGAATACTACCTCAATCGCATCAGTGTCTATGACAATGCCATCGTCGGTGGAACCTACACTGAAGATCTCAACACTCCGGTGAACACCAAGTATCTCAACAAGCCTGGTCAGAATGGTTTGAACATTCAGATTCAGATTGACAACGGCGTGAACGACAACAACGCTGCCAATGGTTTCTACTTCCCCATTGACCACATGCTCATCTATTCTGATGACACTCGTGCCGGTTTGGCTTCGGAGCGTATGCGTATTGACATTGTGACCATGCTGCCCGAAATTCAGTCCAACGATTTGCGTGGTGCCGGCCTCTTCTACTTCCCGAAGGGCTACTTCAGCAACATCAGCGGTGAGACCACGGGAACCACGATTCTCTATCTCCAGAACGGTTATGCTGCTCAGTCCGGTTCTTGGAAGGACTACAAGGGTGATGAAATTCTTGTGACCGGTCGTTATGACTTCGTTCTCAAGTTGCCCCCCGTTCCGCAGGATGGAACCTACGAAATCCGCATGGGTGCTTCTTTGAACACTTTGCGCGGTATGTTCCAAATCTACTTTGGCGACAGTCCTACCAACACTCAGCCTGTCGGTCTTCCGATTGACCAGCGCGAAAGTGTCAGCATGATTCCCGGTCAGCCTTGGGTGGCAGACGAAGATTTGAACAATGACCCCGAGTTGATGCGTGAAGCAGACCGTAACTTAAAGAATGTGGGTTACATGAAGGCACCGCAGTATATGTTGGTGAATGACACCAAGACCAATGAGACCTGTCGCAATGCTACTCCCGCCACTCCCGCTTTGCGCCGCATCATCACCACAGCAAACATGGAAAAGGACAAATCCTATTATCTGCGCTTCAAGTTGGCCATCGAAAATGCCAAGACGCAGTTCATGCTTGACTATTTTGAGATTGTTCCTATTAGTATTGTCAATGGAACTACTCCTGAAGACATCTGGTAATTTAATCTGATACTATCCTCTTATGAAACGAATTTCTATATTAAAAGGAGTAGTTGGCAGCCTTGGAATCTCCATGCTCTTCGGCATGGCATCCTGCACTGACGACCATTTCGACATCCGGGTTTCTGACCCCGCTGCCACCGGAACTATCTGGCAGCGCATTGAAGCAGAGCCGGAACTTTCCGATTTTGCCGAGATTCTGAAGAACATCAAAGTCTATCGCAAGGAAGGAGACAAGTCTGCTTCCATCACCTACGCTGAACTTTTGAACTCCTCTCAGAGTTTCACAGTGTGGGCTCCTCTGAATGGCACCTTTGACAAAGAGGCTTACATGAGACGAATCGCTGAGATTAAAGAGACTCAGGATCCCGAAGAGGCTGCCAAGTTGGAATACAACTTAGGTCTGCAGTTCCCTCAGAACCACATTGCCCGTTTCAACTTTGAATCTTCCGCTGACCAGCAGGACATTCGCATGATGAACAGCAAACTCAGTTCTTACGATGCCACTGCCGGTGAGTTCAATGGAGTGAAGTTGTCTTCAGAGTTTGCCGCTCTGCCTTCCTCCAACGGAACTATCCACTGTCTGCAGGGCGAGTCTCCCTTTGCTTACAATATCTACGACTACATTCAGGCTAATTCCACGCTCTTCAGTTCTATCTATAAGAAACTGAACGAGGCTGAGGTGAAGACCTTCAGTCCCGGTTCCAGTGTGGAAGGTGGTCTTGACAATGACGGTAACATGGTCTATTTGGATTCTGTTTGGTACACAACCAACGAACTCATTGACTATTCCGGTGCTCAAGTCAAGAATGAAGACAGTATGTATGTGGCTGTCATCCCCACTGACGCTGCTTGGGCTCAGGGTGTAGAGAAGTTGAGCAAATATTACAACTACGGTTCTACCTACTCTTACAACTACACCGGTTCCAACGGTAAGTTCTTCAACATGAAGCGTTCGTTGGATGAACCCGCCTTGAACTATCCGACAGTTCGCGACTCCATCGTGGACTACACGGTGACCCGTCGTCTTCTTTTGAACATGTATTTTGCTCCCTATCGTTTTGCTCCCGGTGTGAACCGCAGCGATTTCGAAGGATTGGTGGCAAAGGCCATGGCGGCAGACACCTTGACCTCCACCAACGGCACTCAGTTCATCAATCTCCAGGCTTTCTCTCCGCATCCTCTCTTCGGAACGGTTGAACCCCAGAAAGCCTCCAATGGTATCATCTTCCCGATTACGGAGTACAACATGGATCCCTCCTATTCTTATCAGACTCGTCAAGAATTGGATCTCTCCAGCGACTACTACGTTTCTCCCAGCACCTCTCTGCAAAACGGCACGAAGGGTTCTGTCGTTTACCTCGTCAAGGGTACGAACTGGGATGAATCCATTGACCTCTCTGACTTGGAGTATAAGCGCTATCGTTTCTTCCAAGCCAAAGCCAGTGGTGCCATGAATGCCTACATTCCTCTTCGCAATTTGTTGAGCGGAAAATATAAAGTCAGCATCCAGATTCTTCCCAACAGAGTTTCCTACGACCAGAAGTGGTACACCACCGACAAGGAAACCGGTGAGCAATCTGAGACGGTTGAGCAGAACATCAAGTTTGATGCAAGTTTGATTGACGATGAAGGCAAGACCATTGGCAAGAAGGTGACAAAGATTGAAGTGAGTGACGAAGAGGTTCAGACCATTGTGCTCTTCGAATCCATTGAGATTCCCAAGTGCTACGCCAATCTTCCTTACGATTTGGACAGCTTCCCCCACTTGGTGCTTTCCATTCCTTCCTTGTCAGCCTATCGTCCTGTCAAAAATGTTGATTACGGTTTGAGTGTGGCTAAAGTTATAATTGAGCCTGTTCACGAGTAACGCATCATGTAACCTTAAAATTGAGAAGTAATGAACAACAATAAGAAAATTCGCTTGATGCAGGGAGCACTTCGTGCAGGTGTATGCCTCTTTATGCTTTCCGGATCGTGTGTGTTGTCCGCACAGGATGCTGTGAAGGAGGAACCGGTTGCCACCACAACGCAGGCAAAGAAAGCCGCTGCTCCCAAATATGAAATGAAAGAGGTTTCCGGCTTTGTCTATGACGGTGCCACCAAGAAACCTTTAGCGGGTGTGAAAGTACAAGCTTTGAACAACAAGATGTTCTCTGCTTTGACTGACGACAATGGTAAATATACGATTCGCGTTCCGAAGTTCGTAGATGTGCTTTATGTCGCACTCCAAGACTATAATCCCACTCAGTTGGCGCTCAAGAGCAACGACGACCAGAACGTCTATCTCGTTTCCGGCATGAACTCCGACTTCTTCTATGACGGAACTTCCATGACCAACAGTCAGACCATGGTGGTTCGCGACCCCAGCGGCTTGACCATCGAAGAAGAAATCGAGAAAGGCTTGGGTGGTGCAATCCGCACGCTCAACCGCGGCGGAATGCCGGCTCAGGGTGCAGCCATGTTCATCAACGGTTTGAACTCCTTGAATTCAAATGCCATGCCGCTCGTCATCATTGACGGCGTCATCATGGACATGCAGTATGACCGCACCACGCTTCATCAAGGCTTCTTGAACAATGTCTTCAACATCATCGACCCCGAAGACATTGAGAGCGTCGAAGTCCTCAAGAACGGAACTGCTCTCTACGGTGCAAAAGGTGCCAACGGCGTCATGCTCATCAACACCCGCCGCGGTAAGAGCATGGTGACTCGAATCAAGATTCGCGCCTACGGTGGCTTTGAACAGGCTCCCGAAACCATGAAGGTCATGGATGCCGAGCAGTATCGTGGCTACCTCTCCGAGTTGATTGGTACGATTCCCGATCGCAACTACCTCGGAAGTTCCCACATCGAGTTCTTGAACTCTGACCCCAACTACTACAAGTATGCCATCTATCACAACAACACTGACTGGCAGAAAGACTTGTATCACGATGTCTTCACTCAGAACTATAAGGTGAGTGTGGAAGGTGGTGACGATGTCGCCATGTATAACCTCTCTCTGGGTTACACTCAGGCTGATGCAACCGCCCACCAGAATGACTTCAACCGTTTGAACATCCGTTTCAACACCGACGTCATCCTCTTCAAAAACTTCACCTCTGCCATTGACCTTTCCTACGCTCGCAATGCCTACAATCTTCGCGACAACGGATGGGCTGAGGACTACAGCAACAGCAACATTTCCTCTCCCAACGTGTTGGGTTTGATTCAGACTCCGTTCCTGAGTAAGTTTGCTTTCGTGAAGGTGAACGACAACGGTAACATCAGCTATCAGCCGACCGACAAAATCTTCGCCGGAAAGTATTATGATTCTGATAACCCGTTCCTCTTTGCTCAGAACTACGGTTACGACGCTCTTGCTAACCCGATGTGGATTCTCGGAAACGGTCCGGGTGACAACAAGAACTACCAGGAGCAGACTCAGTTCAACTTGAACATTGCTCCCAAGTATCAGATTAACAAATATCTGACCTTGAAAGACCGCTTCAGCTACATTCTCAACCGTAGCAACGAACGTTACTATCTGCCTTACAACGGTACTCCCTACAAGGAGGTGGATGGTCTCGGTTCTGTTTCCAGCGTTGTCGGCACTCAGTTCTGCAAAGAAACCACCTTGTTCAACGACTTCAGCGTGGATTGGAACCGCATCTTCGGTGCACACTCCGTTCACGTGCTCGGCGGTTTCCGCTTCTCTTCCTACTCTTACAGCAACAGCTACGTCAAGGGTTACAACAACGAGCAGGACAAGATGCCTAACGTTTCCATGACGTTGGACTATCTGACCAACGGCGGTCGCAACGACAATTGGATTAACCTCGCCTACTATGCCAACGCAGAGTACAACTTCCGCAACAAGTACTTCCTCTCTGCCACTGCCACCATGGAAGCATCTTCTCGCTTCGGTAAGGATGCAGAAGACGGTTTGAAACTGTGCGGCGTTTCTTGGGGTCTCTTCCCCTCCGTGCAGGCAGCTTGGGTGATGTCTTCCGAGAAATGGTTCAAGGTCAATGGCATTGACTACTTGAAACTCAGCGCCGGCTTTGACATCTCTGGTAACGACAACATTGACTACTATGCGACCCGCACCTACTTCGAGAACATCAAGTTCATGGACAAGGCAACCGGTCTCATCCTGTCAAACATCCAGAATCCCAAGCTCCAGTGGGAAACCACTCGCCGCTTCAACGTCGGTTTGCAGACCAGCATGTTGAAGAACCGCTTGAACGTGGGTATTGAATATTTCAACGCCAAGACTTCCAACCTCTTGACCCGCAAGTCTGTCAGCGACATCACCGGTCTTTCCTACATGTGGGCAAACGACGGTACGCTGAAGAACAACGGCGTGAACTTCAATGTCGATGGAATGATTATCCAGCACAAAGACTGGCGCTGGCAAGTCGGTCTCTCCATCGGTCACTACAAGAACGAAATCACCGAACTTCCTGCCACCGAACTCAACAACCTCAAGACGTGGAGTCTCGATGCAAACGGAAACAAAGACCAGCAGCAGAGCATCCGCGGCTACGTGACCAACATCTACGGCGCCAACATCCTCACTGCTGTCGGTCATGCCGCAGGCGTCTTCTACGGCTATCAGACCTCCGGTGTCTTCGCTTCCGATGATGAAGCCAGCCAGGCAGGCAAGTATGGTTACCTCCGCTATCCCACCGGCATCTCTCAAGAGCCCTATCGCAACTTCAAAGCCGGTGACGTTTGCTTCGTGGACCAGAACGGTGACGGTTGGATCAATGAAGCCGACATGGTTGTCATTGGTGACCCCAATCCCGACATCTTCGGTAACATCTCCACCTCTCTTTCTTGGAAATCTCTGAAGTTGGACGTAGTCTTCAAGTATTCTTTGGGCAATGACGTCTATAACTATCAGCGCTCTCAGCTTGAGTCTCTCAACAACCATTGGAACCAGACCACTGCCGCCGTCAATCGTTGGCGCTATGAAGGTCAAATCACCGACATGCCTCGTGTCATGGACGTGAACAGCGACCAGTGGGTGAACAACGAACGTTTCTCCGATCGTTGGATTGAGGACGGTTCCTATTTGAAACTCAAGAAGGTTCGTCTGACCTATCGCATTCCCATGAACGTTTCTTGGATGCAAGGTCTCGCCGTTTGGGGTGAAGCCAACAACGTCTTCACCGTGTCCAAATACACCGGCAACGATCCTGAGTTCTCCGCAGGCAACAGTGTACTCTATCAGGGAATTGATGCCGGCTTCCTTCCCCAGAGCCGCAACTTCAATCTCGGTGTAACCATCAACTTGTAACAAAAAGGAGGGGAGAAACGAGAATCCTCCCTTTCTCCCCATCCTTCTTACAATCTTAAACTTAAGACAATGAAACACAAATCGATTTTAAGTATCTTCATCTTCCTCTTGGGACTGAGTGTCACCACAACGTCCTGTGAAGATATGTTGACGCCTGATATGAACCGCTACAACGAAGGGTTTAGCGGTCGAGACACTGTCAATTTCTACTTCGGCATCATCGCTAACGTCCAGGACATGATTGAGCAGAACCAACTCCTCAACGACCTGCGAAGCGACTTGGCAACCGTGACGACCTACAGTAGCGACTCCATCTCCGACATCATCAACTACAATCGTCAGCCTAACGGTGAGAACGGACTCTTGAACCGTGCCGCATACTACAAGGTCATCAACCAGTGCAACTTCTACCTGAGTCGTGTCGATACGCTCGCTCAGAAGAACGACATGCAATACATGAAGAAGGAATATGCGCAGGTTGTCAACATCCGTGCCTGGGTTTATATGCAGCTCGTTCAGACCTACGGTCGCGTGCCCTTCATTTCCCAACCCGTCAACGACAGTAACACCGGCTGGGAAACCAATCCCGAGGCATGGGCAACTGCCGACAACCTCGTAGATCTCTTGAAGAAGGACCTTGAAGCTGCCAACCGCATCGAGCATGACTCCAAATACGGCGGCTATCCTGCCTACGGTCAGCTCGACACCAAGACCGGCTTCACCATCAACACCTCCTATCTTCTCTTCTACAGCGACCTCATCCTCGGTGACCTCTATCTCCTTCGCGGTCGTGGCGCAGCAGGCGAATCTTCTTCTGACTACGTGAAAGCAGCGTCCTACTACTACACCTTCCTCAAAGACCGTGCACAGTACAAAGGACATGTCGTGAACTCCACTCGTGCAAGCATTACCAAGCACGAAGAGCAAGGCACTGACATCTACAGCTACACCGGCAACGCCAACTCTTGGATGAACCTCTTTGCCAACACCTCTTCTCTCCAAGCCTACGAGAACATCACCGTGATTCCCTCTTCTGCCAACGGTCAGTCCGGTCACAAGATTCTCTCCCAGGCTGCTCAGATTTGCGGTTTCGACATGACCTCCACCATCAGCGGCGGTCAAGTCAGCGTCGGACTCTTCGGCAACCTCCGTTCTCGTCAGGTGGAACCCTCTGAAGCTTATCTCCAACTCTCCGCCGCTCAGAACTACGCTAACGTAGAAAAATACTCTGACACCGGCAACGACCTCGAGTGGGAATACTACGAAGGTGCCGGCGACGCCCGCATCTATGCCACTGCGCCCACCTATCGCGTGACCAACGGAACGGGCAACGAACGCTTCATCATGAAAGATGCGCCGAACCACCAGTTCAAGTTCTACAAGTCTGTCTATCGTCTCCGCCAGGTTTACCTCCGCTATGCCGAAGCAATCAATCGTGCCGGCTATCCCCGCCTTGCTTTCGCCGTGCTCCGCAATGGTTTGGCAAAGAAGAAATTCCCCAAAGGAATTCTTTCTGAAGTGGACGTGAACTCAATCGACACTGAGAACAAAACCTACAAGTGCATTCTCACCCTTGACTCCTGCGAGCAGAACAATGCCATCAACTACATTGGTGTGGACGAACTTCGCCGCATGGAGAAAGACCCGATGTACGCTTCCTACCTTGACTTCGGCTATGCCGCCTCCACCGGTGACTATTGGATCAACAATGGTATCCACGAAGCAGGTTGCGGTCTCTCCACCGTCGAAGACAGCCTCTACTCCTACGACAAAGCTGTCGTGAACCGTGTGGCTGACGAACTCGTCAGAACGCAGGGACTCTCCGCAAGTGCTGCCGTGAAGCGTGCCCGCCAGATTGTCCTCAAGGAAGGCGAGACCGGCGAAGGTGAAGGCGAAGGCGAGGGCGAAGATCCCGACCCCGTGATTCCCGACCTCTCTGACTACACTGACATCACTCCCGAGCCCGCTGCCGCTGACCCGATGGAAATCAACGCAGTCGAGACCCTCATCGCCGACGAGTTGGCATTGGAAATGGCTTACGAAGGAACTCGTATGTTCGACCTCATCCGCCTCGCGCTCCACAAGAACAACGACTCCTACCTCCCTGCCGACTATGGCACTGGTTGGCTTGCTTGGAAGATTGCCCGCCGCAACGAGCCGCTCGCTCCCTACGCTGAACCTCGCGTGATGGACGGCGCACTCTACAACAAACTGCTCAATCCCGAGAACTGGTACATCCGCAATCCGGAGTATTAATAAAGTGAACCCTAATCCAAAGGAGGGACACCGTTCGCAAAGAATGGTGCCCCTCCTTTCTGCATTTGGCGCGGGCGCTGCGAATGACCGCACAAAAACTGCGGCATTTCAAAATATTGCTGTCCGGTAAAAGTTTGTCGAATGTTATTAACCGCATGGTGAGTGCTGA
>JBJEAG010000236.1:0-1954 GCA_051868855.1 Alloprevotella sp.
CGACCTATATATAATAAGGTATAGTGTGTGGATTTTATTCCTTCTTTGATTAATTACAAAAAGACGTGCCGCCAAGAACCGTTTGTGATTCTTGGCGGCACGCCATAAAGTTGAGTCGGGAGAAGCGAGGGTCAGACGAGGTGACGAATGATTTCTTCTTTGTCGCCGGGGAGGAGGTCGATGACGGGCACTTCAATCATGGTGTAGCAACCCGGCTGGCGGTGCATGGTGGCACGAGCGACGCCGACGAGGACTTGTGCGGTGAGGGCGGGGTTGTTGATGCGCATGTTGAACTCGAAGAGCTGGTTTTGGGTCGTTCCGCTCACGCCTTTGCGGGTCAGGTTTACTCCGTGTCCCATGTCAATGACATCATCGACAGACGGCACGAGGTTTACGTGAGTCTCGTCGGAAGCAAAGTATGGGTCTGCTTTGATGGCGGCAGCCACTTTGTCAAATTCGTAGCCATCCTCCAGTTCGACGTAAACCATGCGGCGATGGATTCCCGTTCCGGTGGGGATGGTCATGCTGAGTGCTTTCTTCACGCCTTCGATGGCTTTCACTGCCACGGTGTGTCCCATGGACATTCCCGGTCCGAAGTTGGTGTAGGTGATGCCTTTCGGTGCGAGAGCCTGCATGAGCGTGCGGACGATGCTGTCGGAGCCCGGGTCCCATCCGGCGGAGATGATGCTGACTGTTCCGTGTTCTTTTGCCACCTTGTCGAGTGAACGACGAAGGTCAACGATTTGCGTGTGAATGTCGAAACTGTCCACGGTGTTGATGCCGAGAGCAAGGATTTCTTTGGCGTAAGCCTCCACGCTGCGAGTCGGAGTGGCAAGGATGGCAACTTGCACGTCGCTCAGTTCCTTGATGTCCTTGACGACGGCATATTTCTTCAATTCTTCCGGGCAGTTTTCCGCACCTTTTCTTCTGACGATGCCTGCGATTTCAAAGTCCGGTGCTGCTTCCAGTGCTTGAAGCGTGTAGTGTCCGATGTTTCCGTAGCCCACGATGGCTGCACGAATCTTTTTCATTTTGTGTATGTTTTGTGTTTAGTTAAATTGCGGAGCAAAGATAGTGCAAGGCAAGAACAGAGAGAAATGAAACGCCAACGGATTTTGATTTTTTTCTTTGAGTTGCCTCTTTTCGCAAACAAATTCAATTGAATGCAGGTTGTCTTCAAGAAATTTGTAAGTTTGCAACCTAAAACTAAAGATTTGACGTGTATGGGAAAATACATCAACCCTTTCACCGATATTGGTTTCAAGCGAATTTTCGGTCAGGAGTTTTCCAAACCTCTGTTGCTTGACTTTCTCAACAATCTTCTTCTTGGCGAACGAGTGATTGTTGATCTTACCTTTCTCGACAAAGAGCAACCCGCGGAGTTTGAAGGTGATCGTTCTTTGATTTATGACATATATTGTAAGACAGATAACGGAGAACCTATCATTGTTGAAATGCAGAATCGTGCGCAACCTTTTTTCAAAAAGCGAAGCATATTCTACACCGCAGAAGCGATTGCTCGTCAAGGAGAGCATGGCGTTGATTGGAAGTTTGGCATCAAGGCAGTCTATTTTGTCAGTTTCCTCAACTTCACCTTGTCGGATATATCAGATAAATTCCGAACAGATGTCGCTTTGATGGATGTGGAGTCGAAGACGCTGTTCTCTACGGACATTCGCATGACTTATCTCCAGTTGCCATATTTCCAAAAACAACCGGAGGATTGCTGCAATAATTTTGAACGTTGGATTTATGTACTTAAACACATGGAAGCATTGAATCGTTTGCCTTGGTTGGCGAAAAACCCCATATTTGAGAAGTTGGCTCAGATTTCAGAAATTAGTGCGTTGACTCGTGAGGAGCGAATGCAGTATGATGCTGCCATTCGCGTCTATCGCGATAATCTCTATGCCATGGAAGGCGCAGAGGAATATGGGCGTCGGGAAGGCTATGT
>JBJEAG010000237.1:0-9108 GCA_051868855.1 Alloprevotella sp.
TCGGTTATTTGCTGCAATCGGTGGCGCGGACGCGATGAATCGCGTCCCTACATGCTGACCTTTTTTGAAAACATTTGTTTCCCAATCATTTACCCGCGTCGTTATCATCGAAAAGGTGATGGTTGCGGGTAGGGACGCGATTCATCGCGTCCGCCCTGCACGTGGCTACCGATGTAAACTTTCCTGCACGCATTCGGCAACGCAGCGGTGGCTGTGTGCAGTGGGACACTGCACCTCCTATACTGTCGTCATCGCGGATGGCGACATTGTCATCGCGTTCGCCCTGCGTGTGGCGACGCTTCTATATATCTCTCGGATTGAGGTTTTGTCTTGTGCGTTTGTAGTTTTCTCCCGTTCGTTCAGGAGCTTTATTTCACCTCCTCGAAGTCCACGTAGGTGCCTTCGTCTTTCTCGAAGATTTTCTCGCTGCGGCGGTTTCGTCCTTGCGAGGAGGAGGCTTCGTGGTGCGCGTTGCCCGTCCGGCTCTGTCCGAAGGGGGCATCGCCAAACGTTTGTTCCGTGCCGCCCGCACCGAAGGGACTGCCGCCGAAGGTGGTCCGGCGACTGCGCCGTTGATTAAAAGGGTTGAAGGGGTTGCTTTTTCCTCCAAAGAGCAGGCTGTAGAACATGCGAACCACGCCCAAAACAAAGAAAAAAGCAGCGAATATGAGGATGAAAAGACATCCAAAGAATCCGTTCATAGAAGTTCAGATGAGATGAATAAGTTCCGCTTAAAGAAACGCGGAGCAAGCGTCCGCTACGGTTTTATGTGCAACAACCGTGCCAAAACCCGCCGTTGCGTCATTTGCTCCAAAGATTAGAGGCGACGGAGGTGAGGATGTAGAGCACAATCACGGCTGAAAATCCGGCGAAGCCCAAGACGAGGAGGAGGGCAAGGGAGAGGAGGATGAAGGAATAGCGGAGCGCGTTGCCTTGCCACTTGAACGATTTGAATTTCAGAGCGAACATGGGGATTTCTGCCACGAGAAGATAGGACGAGAGGAGGATGCCGAGCAGGAGAAGGTAGGGCAGGGCGGCGGCATCAAGGAGTCCTTTTTCTTGCAGTCCCACGGCGAGTGCAGCCCAAAAGAGTGCGTTGGCGGGGGTGGGGAGTCCGATGAAGGAAGTGGTCTGTCGTTCGTCGAGATTGAACTTCGCGAGTCGCAGCGCGGAGAAGGCGGCAATCAGGAAGGCGAAGAAGGAAAGATAGGCTGCCCATTCGGCGGGCGCACCCAAAGCTTCGAGTGGCGCGGGCAGGGTGAGGCGGAGCATGGAGAAGACGATGGCAGCCGGGGCGAAGCCAAAGGTGATGTCGTCCGCCAAGGAATCGAGTTCTTTTCCCAAGGGCGAGGAAACGTGAAGCAGACGTGCGGCGAAGCCGTCAAAGAAGTCAAAGACCGCCCCGACGATGATGAAGACGAGTGCCAAGTCAAAGCGTGCGTTCAGGGCAAAGAAGGTGGCAACGCATCCCGAGAGGAGATTGCAAAGCGTGATGGTGTTGGGAAGATGTTTCATTTTCTGACGAAGAAAAGGAAAGGCGATGGAAAAATCCGCGGAGAGGGCGGAGAGGAGGGAAGAGACGGGAGGAGTTGTTTTCCCGTTGGTGGCGAGAGCCGGGGAGAAAAGAGAAGTACCTCGACGGGTCGAGGCACTTTTGCGGAACGTGGTTTCTCAGCGTTTCAATTTAGCGATGACGGTTTGATTGCCGACGGTTTTTTGTCCCATTTTGACGAGGACTTCCGTGCCGATGGGGAGATAGACATCAACGCGTGAGCCAAATTTGATGAAGCCCATGTGTTCGTCAAGGTAGCAGTCTTCGTCTTCTCTGGCGTAGGTGACGATTCGTCTGGCGACTGCGCCTGCGATTTGTCTGACGAGGATGTCCACTCCGTCGGGTGTTTCGATGACCACGGTGGAGCGTTCGTTCTCCGTGCTTGCTTTGGGAAGCCAGGCTTTGTGGAAGTTTCCTTTGTGGTGCACCACTTTTTTCACGATGCCTTCGACGGGAAACCAGTTGGCGTGGACGTTGGTGATGGACATAAAGATGGAAACCATCAGTCGGCGGTCGTGGAAATATTCATTTTCTTCGACCTCTTCAATCACCACGATTTTTCCGTCAGCCGCTGCGACGACGGTTCCTTCTGCTTCTCCGCCAAATTGTCGAATGGGACAACGGAAAAAGTTCAGCATGATGCCATAGAGGATGGCAGAGACGGCGAAGACGCAATAGAAGGGAACGAGGTTCGAGTCCTTGAAAAGATAGAAGAGGACGCCGTTGAGGAGAATCAGAGCCAAAGCGCTCTGAACGAGAATGCTGTTCCCTTCACTGTGTAGGCGAATCTGTTTGAGTCTGCGGTGAGGTGCCATTGGCGATGTGGTTGGTTGGGTTTTCCGAAAACCGATGAAAAGGTTGAAGAAGTTATGTTGGGAAAGGCTGTTCGGGACGAGCGCAGCGACGGTCTCGGCGTTCGTTGTTATGGATTTTGCCTCTTAAACATTGCAAATATAAGGAATTTTTCTTTTTGCTCTATGTGCAATGCACTAAAATTTGCTCATTCAAAGTCTTTGAAGCCTTCGATGCCATAGAGCGTGTAGGAAATGACTGCCAAAGTGAGGATGAGGACGAGGAGGAAAAAGAGGAAAAAGAGGAAGTGGACGAGGAAGGTCTTCCAAACGGTTTTCCGCCATCCGTAGCCAAAGAGTTCTTTGAAATCCCAGGTGAAAAGGAGGAAGAGAAGCCAGCCCGGGAGAGGATAGAAAACGGAGCCGCTCTTGTGGCCAAAGAGAAGGGTGTGGAGAAGGGAAAGTGTGACCATCTGTCCGCTGATGAAGACCTGAATGAAGAAGTTCTCTGCCAGCGTGGTGCGTGGACGGGCGGGCGCTTTTCGGAAAACGAGCCACGTGAAGAAAGTGAAGAAAAGATGGAGCAGAAGCAGCGAGACCGCTTTGTGGGAATCGAACCATTTTGCCGCGCTTTTGAAGGCGTTTATCGAGTTTTCGAAGGTGATGCTCCCCAGTCCGGTGTCAAGAATGGTTCTGTCCTTGATGGCTTCGTATTGTTCCGGTTGTTCGCCTTGGAAGATGGTTTGCGGGAGGTCGGCGACTTGTGAGAGCGTGTGCTCTCCGAGATTGGCGAGTGCGAAGAAGATGCAGAGCACGAAAAGCATTTTCACGGGCGGAAAGTAGGGCATTCGCTTTCCGTCCAAGTAGTCGCCAATCATCTTCCCGGGATGGAAGAAGAGTCGGAAAATCGTGCGCGGCATGCTGCGGTTTCCCATTCCCCAAACGTCGAGTGTGGAGGTCAGCACGCTCTTCACGGTGAAGCGTTTCACCCCGGCGCTTTGTCCGCAGAGCGGGCAGAAATTTCCTTCAAACTCCGTGCCGCAGTTGAGGCAGCGACGGTGCGGCGCATTCAAGACGTCAGGCGCGACGGAAGGCGGGGCGGGAGCGTCGGAAGTGACGTTGGTTGTGTCGGAAAGGGAAGAGAAAATTTTCAGAGCCATTTCTTTGTGAGCATGCTTTCCAGTTCTTCTCCGCTGAGTCTCAGGTGGAAGACGCCGTTCTCGGCGATGGAGATGGCGCCCGTTTCTTCCGAGACGATGATGGCAATGCTGTCGGTTTTTTGCGAGATGCCGAGTGCTGCGCGGTGGCGGAGTCCGAGCGATTTTGGTATGTCAGTGTCGTGGGAGATGGGAAGAATGCAGCCCGCGGCTCGGATGCAGTTGTGGGAGATAATCATGGCGCCGTCGTGGAGCGGGCTGTTTTTGAAGAAGATGTTTTCGATGAGACGTTGCGTGATTCGTGCGTCGATGACGTCGCCCGAGTTGATGAACTCGCTCAGCCCGACCTGTCGTTCGATGACGATGAGTGCGCCGACTTTCTGCTTGCCCATGCTGATGCACGCCATGACAATCGGCATGATTTCCTCCCGGTGCGGCCGCTCGTCTTCTTTTCCTCGTTTGAAAAGTTTTGCCCAGAAATGCGCTTGCGGACGAGAGCCGATGGTGGAGAAGAAGTGGCGTATTTCTTCTTGAAAGAGAATGATGATGGCGAGCGAGCCGACATTCACGAGTTTGTCGAGGATGCCGCCGAGCAGGCGCATTTCAAACACTTGCGAAACGAAAATCCACACCGCCACAAAGACGATGATGCCGCCGAAGATGTTGGCGGAGCTGGACTCCTTCATCAGTCGAAAAATGTAGTAGAGAAGGAGCGCCACACAGAGAATGTCGAGAAAGTCTTTGATTCCGAAGGAAAGCATGGGCGGGGACGGCAAGTGCCGGGTGATGTGAACGATGTCCTATATTAATAAGGCGTGTGTCCTATATATTAATAAGGAGTATGTCTGAAAGAGATGAAAGGAAAGAGATTCAATTTTTTTGGAGCGCCATGACGATTCTCTTGGCTTCGACGGCGGCTTTGACGTCGTGGACGCGCAGGATGTGGGCACCTTTCAGGAGGCTGATGGTGTGGAGCACGGTCGTGCCGTTCAGCGCTTCGGCAGGTGTGCCTCCCAGCAGTTTATAGACCATGGATTTTCGGGAAACGCCGACGAGCAGAGGTGCGTCCAGTTCTGCCAGGTCCTCCAAGTGGTTCAGCAGTTCGTAGTTGTGAGCCAGCGTTTTGCCGAAGCCGAAGCCCGGGTCGGCAATGACGTCGCAGCAACCCATTTGATGCAGCCGGTCAATGCGCTCGGCGAGCCAGACGGTCACCTCGCGGCTGACGTTTTCATAGTGCGGCGCCAGTTGCATCGTTTCGGGCGTTCCCTGCATGTGCATGAGAATGTAGGGGCATCGGAGCTTTGCGACGGTTCGGAACATGGTTTTGTCCATTTCTCCTCCGGCAATGTCGTTCACGATGTCGGCGCCGCATTCTTCCACCGCCATGCGTGCCACGTCCGCGCGGAACGTATCGACCGAGACGGGAAGTTCGGGACATATTTCCTTCACCAATTTCAGTCCGCGGCGCAGTCTCGTCATTTCTTCTTCGGGAGTGACGTCGTCCGCTCCGGGACGGGAGGAATAGGCTCCGACGTCAATCATCTCCGCGCCTTCTTCGACCATTTGTCGGAGGCGCTTTGCAATTTCTTCTTCGTGTTCGGTGCGACTGGCGGCAAAGAAAGAGTCGGGCGTCACGTTGAGAATGCCCATGATTCGCGGCTCCGAGAGGTCAAACAGTTTTCCTTTGATGTTGAGAGTGTGCATGGCGTGGGGATTACATTGAGAGGCAGTGAAAACCACTGCGCGGCGCATTTACCACTGCAAATGTAAACACAAATTGCCCTTTTGGCACACTAAAGGCGAAGGAAACGTCGTTTGACAGCAAAAATAAGCCGTATTTCTTCCCTTTTCGGGGGGCAAACCTTACTTTTGCCGTGTCAAAACGTAATTTCCTAAAGGAATAAACACAATCACAAAATGGAAATTTCTGAACTCCATCAACTCTTTCTTCAGTGCGGCGAGGTGACAACCGACAGCCGAAATCTTCCGAAAGGTTCCTTGTTCTTCGCCTTGCGCGGCGAACGATTCGACGGAAATGCCTTTGCCGCCAAAGCGCTTGAAGGCGGATGCGCCTACGCCGTCGTCGATGACGAAAATCTTCCCGCCGACCCGCGTTTCATTCACGTGGAGAACGCGCTGACCACCCTCCAGCAACTCGCCGCTTTTCACCGCCGCTTCCTCGGCGTTCCCATACTCCAAATCACGGGAACAAACGGAAAGACCACGACGAAGGAACTCACCGCCGCAGTGCTTTCCGAGAAACACCATATTATATATACGCAAGGAAATCTCAACAACCACATCGGCGTGCCGCTCACGCTCTTGCGTCTCGCTCCCGAGCACGACATGGGTGTCATCGAAACCGGAGCCAACCATCCCGGCGAGATAGATTTCCTTTCCCGCATCGTCGATGCCGACGAAGGCATCATCACCAACGTCGGACGGGCGCACCTCGAAGGTTTCGGCTCGTTCGAGGGCGTCATTCAGACCAAAACGGAACTCTACCGTTATCTTCAGTCCAAAACCGGCACGTCAGTCTTCCTCCGCGGCGACGACGAGATTCTCTCTCAGCGCGTCGGTTCGCTGCCGACGGTGACCTACGGCAGCGCCGGGCACGGCTATGACGTCGAAGGAGAAGTCGTTGATTGCGCACCCTTCCTTCGTTTCCGCTTTCGAGTGGGCGGAGGAGAATGGCACGAAGTGCAGACACAACTCATCGGAGCCTATAATCTTCCCAACGCGCTGGCAGCCATTGCGGTCGGAAGTCGCCACGGCATCACTGCCGAGCAAGCTGCCGCTGCCATTGCCAACTACGTCCCTTCCAACCGCCGCAGCGAACTCGTGAAGACCGAGCGCAACCGTCTCATCGTCGATGCCTACAACGCCAATCCGACCAGCATGAAAGCCGCTCTGGACAACTTCGCGCTGATTTCGGCACCGCGCAAACTTGCCATCCTCGGCGAGATGCGCGAGTTGGGCGCGGTTTCGGCGGAAGAGCACCGGCGCGTGGTGGAGCAAGCCGCCGCCATTCCCAACACGGAACTCTGGCTCGTGGGTGAGAACTTCCGTCCTTTCGTTCCCGAAGGCGCTCGCTGGTTTGCCGACGTGGAGGCAGTGAAACAAACGCTTCAGACCGACTGTCCCTCCGATGCCCTCATTCTTGTCAAAGGTTCCAACGGCACCCGCCTCTTCCAACTTCCCGAGTTTTTGTAAAGAATTATGTAATGAATCAACAGTCCCAAGTTCAAGAGTTACGTCCCTCCATGCGTCAAGTTCTTGGCGATATTATGGTAGCAGTAAATTGGGGTGACATCGCGCATAGATATTTTGGTCGCTCGGCTTCTTGGTTTTATCAAAAGCGTAACGGACATGATGTGAATGGTCATCCTGCTTCATTTACTCCCGAAGAAAAAGAGCAACTGCGCGGAGCACTCTGTGATCTTTCAGAGCGCATTCGCCGTGCGGCAGATGCCATTGAATGAGAGAGGCATCTCCAATCTTTTGTCAAATTCTATTCTTATGTCCCTCCTCCGTTCCCTTTCCCTTTTCTTCTTTCTGACTTTCTGTTTGTCCGTGTCAAGCCGCTCCCTGCCCGAGCGGCTGAATGCGTTTGAGCGGGAGATTGGGCGCGGCGAACTCACCGCGTGTCGCAGTTTACTGGAAGAGTTCAAGAGGGAAGGAGTGGTGGAAGAAATGCCGCACTTCGACGCGACTACGCCCAAGGACACGGTGAGGAAGCAACTGTATTATTACACTGCCTATCATTATTTTCTCGCGCAGCAACACGCGGACTGCGCGGCGTTTGCCCAAAAGTCGCTTGACATTGCGCAACGCGGCAAGGACACAGGAATGACTGCCGACTGTCTCACCTTGCTTGCCATTTCCCGTTTCCGTCAGGGAAACTACAAGGACGCGCTGGTCTTTGCCCGTCAGTGCTATGCGCTCGACAAGCAGTCCGGCAACAAGGAAGGGCTGAGCTCCACGCTCAACACGTTGGCGGGCATTTGTCTCGCCGCGCGTCAGTATGCTGAGGCGGAGTCCTACGTCAAAGAGGCGTTGGCACTACAAGACGAACTGAAGAATCCGGCGCGCCAAGCCATCTTCCGCGGCATGGCGTCGGAGATTTGCCACGCTTTGGGGCGTGAGGAGGAGGCTTTGACTTACGCTCGCCAGGCACTCGAAACGGAAAAACAACTCAACCGTCCCGAGAAGCAGGCGATTCGTCTGACCCAGATGGCGGCGGCATACGTCGGCTTGAAGCGCTATGCCGAAGCGCGGCAATGTCTCAACGAGGCAATGCCTCAGTTCCGCCGCGACGGCAACGAGTTGTCTCTGGGCATCGCTTGTAATCTCATGGGCGACGTGCTGTCCGCCACGGGCGGCAGCGAGGCGGAGCGTGTGAACTATTTCTCCGAAGCGGCGGAGATTTTCGAGCGCAAGGGAGACCTCTACAACGAAAGTCACGCCCGGCAGGGACTCTATGACGCATTGAAAAACAGTCAGCCCTCGCAGGCGATGCTTCATTTGGAGCGTCTGCAACTTTTGAAGGACTCCATATATAATAAGGAGACGAGCGAGGAGTTGGGACGCTTCAACGCAGCCTACGGCAACGAAAAACTGCGCGAACAGAACGAGGAGGCGTTGTCTCATCGCCGCGTTTTGTTGGTTTTGTTGGTCTCTTTGTTCTTTGTGGCTCTGACGGGAGGTGTTTGGTTGCGACAGAAGATGCGCCTCGAGCGTCGTCGCCACCATGATGTGCTCGCCCGCTTCCGTGAAGAATTGGAAACGAAGAGCGGGGCAGGTGTTTCAACAGATTCGGAGGAAGATGCGAAGCCTCATGAAACCAAAACGGCACAGAAAAAGACGAGTGAAACGGACAGGGCGGAGGAGCGCACGTCCGACACCGATTTCATCGAGCGCGTGGCAGATGTCATCAATCATTTGTTGGAGAAAGGGGATGCCACGGTTGAGGCTGTGGCGGAGAGCATGTGCATGACGCCGTCCCGTTTGCGTCGTCACATTTCTAAGGCAACGGGACAGACACCTCAGTCACTCATCATCAATGCCCGTATGGTCAAGGCAGCGCAACTTCTTCGCCGTCGTCCCGATTGGAACGTCACGGAAGTGGCACAGGCTTGCGGCTTCGACAGTGTCTCCAATTTTGTTCGTGCCTTTAAAAAACACTATGGCGTCACGCCGCGACAGTATGCGGTGAACGAGGGCGGTGTGTCATAATAACCAATCTGCTGCGTTGCTTTCGGATTCGGGCTTGGTCATGTACTCCGGTACACTCCCTGCGCCTCATCCTCAGCGCCTTGCATCTTAGCCATTCTGACGCACCTTCGAGGGGGAAGCCAAAATCTGCTTTTGACACACCCTCTTGTTTCTTTCAATCAACACCGGGATTTGCAGATTATCCGTTTAAATGGCATTTAACGGTCGCTTTGTTCAAGGCGCCAACCCTTCGCCAACCCTTCGCCAACCCTTTGCCAACCATTGAGCAGCCATTTTGCAGCCATTTTGCAGCCATTTTGCAACCATTCGACAACCCTACAAAACCCCTGCAAAACCCCTGCAAAACTCCTGCAAAACCCCTGCAAAACTCCTG
>JBJEAG010000238.1:0-9060 GCA_051868855.1 Alloprevotella sp.
GTTTTTCTACAACAACAGCGGCACGCTTGCCGTCACCAGTGGTGTGGCAAAAGCCCCGTCTCTTTACACCTTCACCTGCACGGTGACCGATGAAGGGAAATACCTACTCAGGAATAACAGCAACGGCAAGTATTTTGGTTTCAAAGGCTTCAGCAGCAACGCCTACAACCTCACCATCTCTGATGCCAACGATGACTATTCAGGAATCGCAACTCACATCTATTGTGATGCCGCCGGGAAATATCTCGTCATGAAGAACGATGGTTCATTTGACCAGGCTGACAAGGCTGATTACGACAAAGAAGACTCTAACGCTTTTTCAGCCAAATACATCTTCATCGATGTCGAAAACTGCAAAGTTCTTTCTTTCAGCGGGAATCCGAACTGTGGCGCCAGCATCACTTGGAACGAAGAAACCAAGACCATACCCTGCTCCTTCCTTATTCTTCCCGTCACGCAAATCAACGACAACACGCTCACTTTTACTCAAGATGCCGACGCGCTCAGCGCTGCCACTTTGAAATATGAAGGCATCTTCGACGAGGAAGGCGCAGAAACCACTCTCCCTGCCACCTACGACGGCACGGAGGATGCCACCTTCGAGGTGCGCTTCATGCCCGATGTCTTCTCCTCCACCCTCGGAGAGAAATGGGTGCGCGTTGCCAATGTACGCAAAGCCGGCTACGGCTTCACCTTGCCGGGCAACACCTCCGGACAAATCGCCACCAAGACGATTGACCCCTCAAGCCTTGACCACGTGTGGTGTCTCGTCGGAAACTACAAGAGCTTCAAGATTTACTCTCACACGACAGGCAACCAAGTCATCACTCACGACGGTTCGCCCGCCGAAGGCGAAGCCGTCAGTCTTGCCGATGCCAGCGAGTCAAGCACGGCTCAGTCGTGGAGACTGACGGACTACACCTCTGCCACCTCCAACCCCGGCTACTCCATCGAAGCAGTCGGAACGGCAGGACAAGGCCTCAACCCACACGGAGGCATCGGCAATGACCTGAAATTCTTCAAAAGTTCCGACGAAGGTTGCCGCTGGGTCTTCCCCGTGGTCGATACGGAGAACCCCATCACGCTGGACGTCAATGTGACGGGCACCACCTTCGAGAACAACCCCGTCGCTGACATCACCATCGTCTCGAACGGAACAACCCTCTCCTATCCCATCCGCCAAACCGAAGCGAACCCCACGGGCAGCGTTGCCACCCAGCAACTCTATCTCTACAAAGACAAGACCTTCACCGCTTCGTCCTACACCTACCGCGGCTTTGATTGCGAAACCCTGCTTGACGGCAACGCCGCCTCGCTCAGCAACCTCACACCGACTGCCGGACTCGCCCTCACTTTCAACTACACGACCAACGAAGACCGCATCCTCTTCACCACGCCCGACGCCAACGGCAAACCCTACCGCATTCCCGCCATCGCCACGGCTTTCAACGGCGACGTGATTGCCGTTGCCGACAACCGCCCCTGCGGCAGCGACATCGGCTATGGCGAAGTGGATATTAAAGTGCGTGTCTCCAAAGACCACGGCGCAACTTGGAGCACGGAAGAGTTCCTTGCCAACGGCGACGGCGATGAAACCCGCCTCACCGACGACGACAAGACCAACGACTTTGCCTACGCTTTCGGTGACGCCGCCATCGTGGCAGACCGCGAACGCAACGAGGTGGTGGTCTTCAGCGTGGCAGGTAAAACGGTTTGTCACAACGGTGCCTACACCGAAGACCCCAGCACCAGCAACCCCAACCGCGTGGCAAAGATGAAAGGAACCTACAACTCCGAATCCGGCACTTGGAGCTGGTCCACGCCCGAGGAAGTGACCGAAGCCTTCTATTCTCCCTTCGTGAAAGAAACCACCACCACCAACGAGGAAAGCGGAGAAACCACCACGACCCGAACCGTCACCGTGCAGTCGCTCTTCATCGGCTCCGGCCGCATCATGCAGAGCCGCGTGGTGAAGAAAGACCAATACTACCGCCTCTACGCCGCCCTTTGGACCAAGAACAACGGTAACCGCGTGGTCTATTCCGACGACTTCGGCGACACTTGGCACATTCTCGGCACCGTCGATGACCGTCCCGCCACCAGCGGCGACGAGCCCAAATGCGAAGAACTGCCCAACGGCACCGTCGTGCTGAGCAGCCGCAAAGCAAGCGGGCGCTACTTCAACCTCTTCACCTTTGACTCCACCACCGGCGACGATGCCTACACCACCGGCACCTGGGGCACAGTCGTCAGCAGTAATGGCGTGACCGGCGGACTTGCCAACGGAGACAGCGGCACGAACGGCGAAATCTACATGCTGGACAACGTGATGGACAACACCACCGGCGTGAAGAAGACCATCATGCTCCAATCCGTTCCCATCGGCAGCGGACGCAAGAATGTCGCCATTTGGTACAAGGAGATTGACCCCACCGCAACCTATACCCCCACGACCTTCGCCACCGGCTGGACGCTCGGCAAGCAGGTCAGCTTCCGCAACTCCGCCTACTCCACCATGACGCTCCAAAAGGACAACCGACTCGGTTTCCTCTTTGAAGAAGAACCCGGCGGCTATTGCATCATCTACTGCCCGCTCACCATCGAAGAAGCCACCGGCGGTGCCTATAAAATCTATAACAAAGAAGAGGCTCTCGGCATCGGCGCTGCCAATGCAACAGAGGTGCTCAGCAAAACCGGTCCCGGCTATCCCACCACCGACAACGCCGCACGCACCACTCTGCAAACTGCCATCAACACGGCACAAGCCAGCACCTCAGACGACACCGACGCCACCCTCTCCACCCTCGCTCAGGCAGTCACCACCTACAAATCCACGACGACCGGCATTCAGTTGCCGGAGGACGGCAAGGCTTATACTTTCTGCAACGTCACTTTTGCCGGTGCTAAGCGTTACTTGAAATATGCCGAAGCCGGCGTGGAATACTCCGCCACCGACATCGCCGATGCCACTCCCTTTGTCTGCCGCGAGCTGGGTGGAGGCAAATTTGCCTTCGTCTGCAACGACGGAAAATATCTCATCTGGAGAGGAAAGACCTTAGGCGGCAGCGACGCAGGTGCTAACTCAAAAAAAGGTTATTGCGACTACTTCAACCAGCCCTTCTCCTACACCCACACAGAAACGCAAGACGGCGCACAAGTTAACGTCACTGAGACCTGCACCGACTACGCAGAAATCACGCTTGCCAAAATCGTCAAGGGCGGACAAGTGGGCGGAACACAGGAACAACTCTTCGGCTGTCTGACCTTCAAGGGTCGCCGATTGGCATACGCCGGAAACGGCAATGAATTTGCCTATACCGTCGTTGCCACCGACGGAAACTTCGACCAAGCGTCAGTCCCCTTCTTCAATGCCAACTACACTTCCGCCCTCCTCATCGAAGAAGCCTCCTATCCCAACAACGTGACGCTCTCCAACATCACAGCCGAGGACACCTATATTAAAGGTATAGAGACGGGACGCACCATCTGCACCTTCTCCGCTCCCTTCCCCACCGTCATCCCCGAGAACGTGAGCGCATACTATGCCCTCAACACTGACGACGGCGCGAAGATGAAGCGCATCACGACCGCCGCCATCCCCGCCAACCAGGGGGTGGTGCTCATCGGTCCCAACGGTTTCAACGCCGGTCTCATGCTGCCCGCAGCAGGCGAGGAAGAGGCTGAACTCGACGACGTGAACCTCTTCGCCCACACCGCCGGCGCTGCCCACGAACTGGTGGAAGGTGACTACATTCTGGCAAAGGGCGTGGCAGGTCTCGCCTTCTACAAAGGACGCCCGGGCTCCTCGCTCCGCATGAACCGTGCCTATCTCCCCGCCGCCCTCACCCTCTCTGCCGAACGCGGCGTCGCCCTCCGCTTTGGCGATGACACCACCACGGACATCGACCAAATCGTGACGGAAGAAGGCGACGAGAACAACGCTCCCGTCTTCGACCTCACCGGACGACGCGTCAGCAAACTGCGCAAAGGCGGACTCTACATCAGCAACGGACAAAAGTTCATCGCACGCTGAGAAAAGCAAAACAATTTCTGCACTCAAAATTGAACGACACATGAAAAAGACATATCAGAAACCTCTGTCCGCCTCCATCCTCCTCGATGCCGAACACGCCATGCTCGCCACCTACTCCGGCGAGGTGGGAGCCTACGAAGACCCGGACGAATATGTGGACGGCGATGAAGGACTTTCCAACAGAAGAAAATATGACACGCACCCCATTTGGGGCTCCGCTTGGGAATAACCCCGGCAGCATGAACACCGCATAGCTGTGAAACGGCATGGTCGCGGAACGGCATTGCGAATAAAACTTCAAACCGCTCGAAAGCACAACGCTTCCGAGCGGTTTGGTTTTAAAGGGTGTCCGCTAAACGGTTTTCTGCGAATGTAAGTCCGAATGGAGAGGGCTGCAAGCCCGATGAGCCCGACGAAGGAGGGCGAACTGTCAGCCCAGGCCGTGAGGCCTGGGTAAGGTGGTAGTAGTAATTTTGAGGGCTGTAAGTCCCGATTCCTTTAATATACTGCTGTAGTTGAAAAAGAAATCGGGACTTACAGCCCTCTTTCTTGGGGGACGTTCGTTACCCAGCCCTTACGGACTGGGCTGTTGGTTCGGTCGCTTGCGCTCCCTCATCGGGCCTGCAGCCCTCACCATCCGGACGAAAAAATGTACCGGACAGGAATAGTATTTGGCAGCGAAGGGAACTGTGAGCAACGGTACTGCGGCGTCTCCCACCTATCTTCTCTCCACAATCTCCTCCAACGCCTTGCGCTTGCGTTCGGCGCGAGGGCAGTCGGGGGCGATGTGACCCAGCGGAACGATGGCGACAGCCTCCCAAGCAGGGTCGGCGCAGAAGCGCTTCATCTTCTCTGGGTCGAAATTGCAAATCCAGCACGTGCCGAGTCCGCGCTCGGCGGCAGCGAGGCAAAGATGCTCGACGGCGATGGCAACGTCGATGTCGCCGTGAGGCTTGCCGTCGGCAGCACGTGTCCAACACTCGTCTTTGTGTTGCAGACAAACGATGGCGAGCGGAGCGGAACGAAACCACTCGCGGTCGTAGGCTTCCCAAAGTTGCTGCTTCGCCGCTTCACTCTCCACGACCACGAAACGCCAAGGCTGGCGGTTCACGGCAGAGGGAGCGAGGCGCACACTTTCCAAGACATAGTTCAAATCTGCTTCCGACACCGGTTCGTCGGTGTATTTGCGTGCAGAAAAACGCTTTTCGGTCAGTTCGAGAAAGGACATAATATATAAGGTAAAGAGAGTAAAGAGGGGTAAAGAGGGGTAGAGAAAGTAAAGAGGGGTAAAGAGGGTAAAGAGAGTAAAGAGGGGTAAAGAAAGTAAAGAGAGTAAAGAAAGTAAAGAGAGTAAAGAGGGTAAAGAGGGGTAAAGAGAGGTAGGAGGTGCGGTGTCTCACCGCACAAAGTAAAGAGAGTTAGGAGGTGCGGTGTCTCACCGCACAAAGTAAAGAGGACGAAGTTTATTTACGACGCAGATTCTTCAGATTTCTCACGAGCCAAGGCAGGACGGTGAAGAGATGAACGGAGGCAGAGACGGTCATGACGATGCCGAGCCAGTAGTGTACGAGTCCGAGGTGAGGAATCATGACGGGGCTGAGGAGTTTCAGCACTCCCGTGACGAAGACGAGGAAGAGCGCCGCTTCCAACAGACAGGTGAAGAAGAAGAAAATGTGGCGCGACGCTCCGACGATTCGGAACACTTTGGAGGTGAACAAAACGTGACAGAGGGCGCAACCGACCATGAGGAAGCCGGCGGCATAGTGCGCCACTTTCAACACCTCGCGCGGCTCAAGCACAAGACCGTGCTTCTTGAGGTGAAGGAGGATGCCCGTGACGAAGACCAAGACGAAGGTCACCGTCAGCATGAGATTGATTTTTGTTTTTGTGACGTATCTCATGATGATTATGTTTTTGCGTTAGCTTTAGCGTTGGCAGTGCAAAGTTACCAAGAACCTCTTGAAAGCAAAGCATGATTTTTTAAAACACCGAAATCTGCCCACAAAACTCCGAAAGAGGACAGCGAAACGGGGTCTGATTCCGTCAAAACGCCCCGGCCTTTTCGTTGCACACTTCAAGAAGATGTGAGAATAAAGAGGTGTTCTGCCACATTGACCCGCCAAAGGGCTGAGTTATTAAAAAAATATTACGTTTTTAGGTTTTAAACTTTTGTACTAATTACAATTCGCTCTATCTTTGCATCGTCAAAAAGACAGAAAAACACCGAGTCGCGAGCAAGTTTATTTCCCTCGCAACTTTCAAATTGAAATCAACGGGCAGGCAAATTGTCAGAAACAGCAAGACTGGAGAGAACGACAAGACTGCAAAGCCTCATTACAAATCTTTAACCCTACCCTCAACACCATGACATTTAAAGAAGGACCCTGGCAGGAGAAAATCAACGTAACTGATTTCGTACGCCGCAACCTGACCTCCTACGAAGGAGATGCTTCCTTCCTCGTCGGACCCACCGAACGCACGAAGAAACTCTGGAACATCTGTCTTCAGGCCCTTGAAGAAGAACGCGCCAACGGTGGCGTCCGTTCGCTTGACCCCAATACGGTTTCGACCATCACCTCTCACGCCGCAGGCTATATCGACAAAGACAACGAACTCATCGTGGGTCTCCAGACCGACGAACTCCTCCGCCGCGCCATCAAACCTTTCGGTGGCATCAAGGTGGTCGAAAAGGCTTGCCAACAGCAGGGAACCGAAGTGAGCCCGAAAGTGAAGGACATCTTCACCCACTATCGCAAGACTCACAACGACGGTGTCTTTGACGTATATACCGAAGAAATCCGTAAGTTCCGCTCTCTCGGCTTCCTCACCGGACTTCCCGACAACTACGCTCGCGGCCGCATCATCGGTGACTACCGCCGCCTCGCGCTCTACGGTCTCGACCACCTCATCGAAGCCAAGCAGGAAGACCTCAAGAACCTCCACGGACCGATGACCGACGCTCAGATTCGTCTCCGCGAAGAAGTGGCTGAGCAAATCAAAGCACTCAAGGAAATCTCCAAACTCGGAGAAATCTACGGTCTCGACCTCAACCGTCCCGCCGAGAATGCTCGCGAAGCCGTTCAGTGGGTATATATGGCTTATCTCGCCGCAGTCAAAGAACAAGACGGCGCCGCCATGTCACTCGGTAACGTGTCTTCCTTCCTCGACATCTACATCGAACACGACCTCAAGCACGGTCTCATCGACGAAACCTACGCGCAGGAACTCATCGACCAGTTCGTCATGAAACTCCGCATGGTTCGCCACCTCCGCATGGAAGCCTACAACGAAATCTTCGCCGGCGACCCGACCTGGGTGACCGAAAGCATCGGCGGACGCTTCAACGACGGCCGCACCAAGGTGACCAAGACTTCCTTCCGCTTCCTCCAGACGCTCTACAACCTCGGTCCCTCGCCCGAGCCCAACCTCACGGTGCTCTGGTCGCCCGAACTGCCCGAAGGCTTCAAAGAGTTCTGCTCCAAGGTTTCCGTGGACACTTCCTCCATCCAATACGAGAACGACACGCTGATGCGCGAAGTGCGCGGCTCTGACGACTACGGAATCGCCTGCTGCGTTTCCTATCAAGACATCGGCCGTCAGATTCAGTTCTTCGGCGCACGCTGCAACCTCGCCAAAGCGCTCCTCCTCGCCATCAACGGCGGACGCTGCGAGAAGACCGGAACCGTCATGGTCGAAGGCATCCCCGTCCTCACTTCCGACAAACTCAACTTCGAGGAGGTGATGAACAACTACAAACTCGTGCTGACGCAGATTGCCCGCGTCTATAATGATGCCATGAACATCATTCACTACATGCACGACAAGTACTACTACGAAAAGGCTCAGATGGCATTCGTCGATACGAACCCGCGCATCAACATCGCTTACGGTGCCGCCGGTCTCTCCATCGCCATCGACTCGCTCTCTGCCATCAAATATGCCAACGTCACTGCCAAGCGCAACGACATCGGTCTCACCGAATCGTTCGACATTCAGGGCGAATTCCCCTGCTTCGGCAACAACGACGACCGTGTGGACCACCTCGGCGTGGACCTCGTTTACTTCTTCACCGAAGAACTCAAGAAACTCCCCGTCTATAAGAACGCTCGTCCGACCCTCTCTCTGCTCACCATCACTTCCAACGTGATGTATGGCAAGAAGACCGGTGCCACTCCCGACGGTCGCGAAAGCGGCGTTGCCTTCGCTCCCGGTGCAAACCCGATGCACGGACGCGACAAGAGCGGTGCAGTTGCCTCTCTCGCTTCTGTTGCCAAGCTCCGCTACCGTGACTCTCAGGACGGCATCTCCAACACCTTCAGCATCGTGCCGAAGAGCCTCGGTCCCACCGACGAAGAACGCGTGGAGAACCTCATCACCATGATTGACGGCTACTTCACCAAGGGTGCTCACCACCTCAACGTGAACGTCCTCAACCGCGAAATGCTGGAAGACGCCATGGTTCATCCCGAGAAATATCCGCAACTCACCATCCGCGTCAGCGGTTACGCCGTGAACTTCGTGAAACTCTCTCGCGAGCACCAGTTGGAGGTAATCTCCCGCTCCTTCCACCAGAGCATGTAAGACGCCACTTCTGCTCAGCGAGTCGGTCGCCACTTCCTTGGACAACACATTATATAATATATGGTCGCGCCGGAAAGACAACGGCAACGCTGAAAACAATGGTCGCGCCGGAAAGACAACGGCAACGCTGAAAACAATGGTTGCGCCGACAATAACGGTTGAACCCGCCGCTGACAGCAGACATAAAATCTTCTCAAAGTCCCTTCCTTGCCCCTCGGCAGTTGAAGGGACTTTTTCTGTTCGGAAAAAATCGACACGAACGCTTTCCCCTCGTCGAGGCTTACAATCTCGTTTCTGAGTGCCGTGGCAACGTCCTTTCCTTGGGAGTTGTCATTTTTTTCTTGGGAGTTGTTAGTGTTCGTCCTTAGGGTGAACACCTTTCCGCCCTAAGGATGAACACGTGTTCGCCACGTGATGAACACTTGTTCGCCCTAAGGACGAACACC
>JBJEAG010000239.1:0-9037 GCA_051868855.1 Alloprevotella sp.
ACTGCTCTACCCAGGCCTCACGGCCTGGGCTGACAGTTCGCCCTCCTTCGTCGGGTTCATCGGGCTTGCTGCCCTCACCATCCGGCTGAAAAGCGTTTGCCGGACAGCAATAACTTAGAAACGCGCTTGGATGACTTTTTCACAAAGCAAAAAGCCACGCGGGAGGGCGGTTTTCAACAACCGACTCGACACCAAAAGGGAGGAAAGCGGAAACTTTGGGTCGGTAATTACACAAAACTCACTAACTTTGCACAGAATTGTGATGAAGGCAAAGAATCGCGCTGGTTCGCGCCCTCATCATCTGTCCACCTAACCCCACCTTCCGCATGAAACGTTCCCTTTTCATCACGCTCCTCTTTCTCGCGCTTCAGTCCATGCTGCCGCTCGCGGCACAAGACGCTTTCCCCTCAGCCGAGCCCGCCATGATTTACACCAACACCGACGGCGAGCGGGTGGAGGAAAGTTCGTTCGACGGCGACGCTCCGCTCGACGTACGCTTCGAGGCGCGCCCCGTGAATCTCGGAGACTATGAAGCACGCTACGAATGGCAGTTCACCAAGGTCGGCGACGCGGAACCTTTCCTGACCCGCTTCGAAGAGAACACGGAATATCACTTCAGTGAATCCGGTACGTTCCAAGTGCGTCTGCTCATCACGTTCACGAAAGGCGACGACGTGATTGAATGGGACGAGATGGACGAGCCGTTCACCCTCACCTTCGCCGAGTCGAAGTTGGAACTGCCCAACGCTTTCACGCCCAACGGCGACGGCATCAACGATGTTTTCAAAGTGAAGGAGGGCTACAAGAGCATCATCTCCTTCAAAGCCGCCGTCTTCAGCCGCTGGGGCAAGAAAATCTACGAATGGACCGACCTTGAAGGCGGATGGGACGGAACGAGCGGCGGACACAACGTGCCGGACGGCGCCTACTACCTCAACGTGCAGGCACAAGGGGCTGACGGAAGGCAATATAACATCAAGAAGGTCATCAACCTCCTGCGCGGCTTCTCCGAATCCTCCGGCGCAACGACGGAGTGAGTAAGAGACTCTCCAAGGCGGACTCCGACCTTGATTCTCTCCATTAATGAGACTTTGACGAGGCAATTAATGAGCATTAATGGAGAGAGAAAACTGAAACCTGCGGCACAGCCGCCAAAGCCAAAGCCAACGTAACATATATATATGTCCTCTCCCGAACAACAAATTGACATCTACGGTGCACGCGTTCACAATCTGAAGAATGTGGACGTGACACTGCCGCGCTACAGCCTCAGCGTCATCACCGGGCTCAGCGGTTCGGGAAAGAGTTCCCTCGCCTTCGACACCCTCTATGCCGAAGGGCAGCGGCGCTACATCGAGACCTTCTCCGCCTACGCCCGCAACTTCCTCGACAACCTCGAACGTCCGGACGTGGACAAAATCACGGGACTCAGCCCCGTCATCAGCATCGAACAGAAAACCACCAACCGCAACCCGCGCTCCACGGTGGGAACGGTGACGGAAATCTATGACTTCCTCCGACTCCTCTTCGCACGCGCCGCCGACGCCTACTCCTACGAGACCGGCGAGAAGATGGTGAAATATACCGAAGAGAAAATCGTCGAACTCATCCTTCAGCAATATGAGGGACACAAGGTCTATCTCCTCGCGCCGCTCGTCAGAAGCCGCAAGGGACACTACAAAGAACTCTTCGAGACCGTGCGCCGCAAGGGATTCCTGACCGTGCGCGTCGATGGAGAACTGCGGGAGGTCATCAGAGACATGAAGGTGGACCGCTACAAAAACCATGACATTGAAGTCGTGGTCGATAAACTCGCCGTGAAGAGCAAAGACGAGGAGCGCCTCCGCCGCAGCGTCGCGCAGACCCTGCAACAGGGCAGCGGACTGATGATGATTCTCGACGCCGCCGACAACAAGGCGCGCTACTATTCCAAGCAGTTGATGTGCCCCACGACGGGGCTGTCCTATCGCGAACCCGCGCCCCACAACTTCTCCTTCAACTCCGCCCAGGGCGCCTGCCCGAAGTGCAAGGGATTGGGTTATGTCAGCGTCATGGACCGCGAGAAAGTCATTCCCGACAGCAAGCTCTCCGTCAAAGCGGGCGGGCTCGCGCCGCTGGGGAAATATCGCAACGCACTCATCTTCTGGGAAATCGAAGCGGTGCTTCGCGACTATGATTGCGACCTCACCACGCCCGTCGGCGAGATTCCCGAGGAGGCAATGGACGAGATTTTCAACGGACGCGCCGACCGCCTGCGCATTCCCGCCGACGTGGCACACACCACGGACGACTACTACGTTGATTTCGACGGACTGACGAAATATGTCCAACAAATGGCGGACGCCGAGATGTCGGCAGCCGCACAGCGCTGGGCGGAGCAGTTCTCGAAGACGACGACGTGTCCCGTCTGCCACGGTGCCCGACTGAACCAAGAGGCGCTGAGCTATCGGCTCGACGGAAAGAACATCGCGGAACTCGCCGGCATGGACATCTCCGAACTCCACGACTGGCTCAGCCACGTCGAAGAAAGGTTGCAGCCCAAGAACCGTGCCATCGCCCACGAGATTCTGAAAGAACTTCTCACCCGACTCCGCTTCCTGCTCGACGTCGGACTGGACTACCTCTCGCTGAACCGTCCCAGCTACACGCTCTCGGGCGGCGAAAGCCAGCGCATCCGCCTCGCCACGCAAATCGGCAGCCAACTCGTGAACGTGCTCTACATTCTCGACGAACCGAGCATCGGACTCCACCAGCGCGACAACTGCCGCCTCATCCGCTCGCTGAAAGAACTGCGGGACATCGGCAACACGGTGATTGTCGTGGAGCACGACAAAGACATGATGCTGGCGGCAGACTACGTGGTCGATATGGGACCGCGCGCCGGGCGCTTCGGCGGCGAAGTCGTTTTCCAAGGCACGCCGGAAGAGATGCTGCAACGCGACACGCTGACTGCAGCCTATTTGAACGGTCAGAAAACAATCGCCATTCCTCCCACCCGACGCCAAGGGAACGGGAAAAAGCTGACGCTCGTCGGCGCCACGGGCAACAACCTGAAGAACGCCACCGTGGACTTCCCGCTCGGCACGCTCATCTGCGTGACCGGCGTCTCGGGCAGCGGCAAATCGACGCTTATCAACGAGACCCTGCTGCCAATCCTCTCGCAGCGTTTCTATCGCTCCCTCAAAGAACCCCTGCCCTACCAAGAACTGAAAGGCATCGAGCACATCGACAAAGTGGTGGCAGTCGATCAGAGCCCCATCGGACGCACGCCGCGCTCCAACCCCGCCACCTACACCGGCGTCTTTGCCGACATCCGAGCACTTTTCGTGAATCTCGCGGAGTCGAAGATGAGAGGCTACAAGCCGGGGCGTTTCTCCTTCAACGTGAAAGGCGGACGCTGCGAGGTCTGCAAGGGCAACGGTTACAAGACGATTGAAATGAACTTCCTGCCCGACGTGCTCGTGCCCTGCGAAGCCTGCCACGGCAAGCGCTACAACCACGAGACCCTGGAGGTGCGTTTCAAAGGGAAGAGCATCGCCGACGTGCTGGACATGACCATCAACCAAGCCGTGGAGTTCTTTGAACACGTGCCCCACATCCTCCACAAAATCAAAGTGCTGCAGGAAGTCGGGCTGGGCTACATCAAGGTCGGACAGTCCTGCACCACCCTCTCGGGCGGCGAAAGCCAGCGCGTGAAGCTCGCCACAGAACTCGCCAAACGCGACACGGGCAGCACGCTCTACATCCTTGACGAACCAACCACGGGACTGCACTTCGAGGACATCCGCGTTCTGATGGACGTCTTGCAGAAACTCGTCGAGCGAGGCAACACGGTCATCGTCATCGAACACAATCTCGACGTCATCAAAGTCGCAGACCATCTGATTGAAATGGGACCGGAAGGCGGACGAGGCGGCGGCGAAGTGGTCTTCACGGGAACGCCCGAAGAAATGGTTGCCGCCGGCATCGGACAAACTGCGCCCTTCCTCAAGAAAGAACTGGAAGAGGCGGGCAAGCACAACGCCTGACGAAATCCGCTGTGCCATCTCCTCCTATACCATATTATATATATAACCCCCAAATACTTCCCCGAATCAAATCAATATTCATCAATAACCAAAACCATTTTACACTATGTTTGAAGGACAACCCAAGGGCCTTTGGGCTCTCGCGTTAGCCAACACTGGCGAGCGTTTCGGCTACTACACCATGCTGGCCGTCTTCACCCTCTTCCTCCAAGCCAACTTCCACTTCGACGAGAAGTTGACGAGTACGATTTTCTCCAGTTTCCTCATGCTGGTCTATTTCCTGCCCCTCTTCGGAGGTATGCTGGCTGACAAGTTTGGCTACAGCAAGATGGTGACCATCGGCATCTTCGTGATGTTCGTGGGCTACGTGTTGCTGGCACTGCCGCTCGGCGCCAACACGCTTGCCATCATCGTCATGGCAGCCTCGCTGCTTTTCGTCAGTCTGGGAACGGGACTTTTCAAAGGGAACCTGCAGGTCATGGTGGGCGACCTCTACAACGACCCGCGCTTTGCTGCCAAGCGCGACAGCGGCTTCAGCCTTTTCTACATGGCGATTAACATCGGCGCCATGTTCGCTCCCACCGCTGCCATCAAAATCATGGAATGGGCACAAAACTCCCTCGGAGTGAGCGAAGCCGACTCCTATCACTATGCCTTCGCCGTTGCATGCGCCTCACTCATCGTCTCCATCGCCATCTACTATCTCGGCATGGGAACCTTCCGCCAGGTCATCACGACCACCAAGAAAAAAGATGCTGCCGCCAAGGACGCGCCGCAAGCCGAAGAACTCTCTCCCGCCGAAACCCGCGAGCGCATCACCTGCCTCATCCTCGTCATGGCAGTGGTTGTCTTCTTCTGGATGGCGTTCCACCAGAACGGTCTCACCCTCACCTTCTTTGCGCGTGACTACACCGCCACTTCTTCCTCCGGCGTAGAAGCCATGATGTTCGACGTGACCAACCTCGTTGCTGCCATCTTCATGGTCTTCGGTGCTTTCTCCCTCTTCCAGAGCAAAGCAGCCAAAGGCAAACTCACCGGCGCAGCCCTCATCGCACTCCCCGCTGCCTATCTCTATTGGAACTACACGCAACTGCCCGAGTCCATCTCCATCAGCGCCCCCATCTTCCAGCAGTTCAACGCCTGCTTCGTGGTGATGCTCACTCCCGTCAGCATCGCGCTCTTCAGCTGGCTCGGCAAGAAAGGCAAAGAACCCAAAGCCCCCGTCAAGATTGGTCTCGGTATGCTCGTCGCTGCCTGCGCCTATCTCCTCATGATTGCAGGCTCTATCGGACTTCCCGTGCCGACCTACACTGACGGCGTGAACGACCACATGGCAAACGTCACTCCCAACCTTCTCGTCAGCACCTACCTCGTCCTGACCTTCGCCGAACTGCTCCTGAGCCCCATCGGCATCTCCTTCGTCAGCAAAGTGGCTCCTCCGAAATATAAAGGCATGATGATGGGTGCTTGGTTCGTCTCCACCGCCCTCGGAAACTTCCTCGTGCAAATCCCGGGCTATCTCTGGGGCATGGACCTCACCATCGTTTGGGGCGTGCTCGCCGCCATCTGCGTTGTGGCAGCCCTCTTCATCTTCTCCATCATCAAGAAGCTGAACAAGGTGAGCTGATTCGCCGTGCAGCACAAAACACAAAAAAGCTCAAGCAAGGTGCGACACTTTCCCGTGGCGCACCTTGCCCTTTGATTGAGAGAGGCGTGGCGTGGGTTCGGAGAGATAGTATAAAATTTGTATAATAATTTTGTCCTCCCCCGCCGCTTCGCTACTTTTGCTCCTCAAATCAGTATTCCTCATTCTCTCATCCAACTTTTCCCGTGTCTGACGCTCACTTGACATCCAAAGAATGGTGCGACCTCGTCTTCGAAGGACGCAACCGCGACTACGGCGCCTATCGCATCCGGCAACGCACGGGGAAACGCTATGCCCGCGCCTTGGCAGTCGTGCTGACACTGACGCTCGTGCTCTCCGTCGCCTACACCGTCTATGCCATCTATGAGCGCTACCAAATTGCATTGGCGCTGAAGGATGCGAGCAAGGAACTGGCGAAGTTGAAATATGATGACCTGAAGGACGGCTACGAGGTGAAGTTCCAATCCACCGCCCGCATGCTTCCCTCCCGCGTCATCACGCCCGGCGCCACAAGCTCTGCACCGGTCATCGTGGAGGGCACGCCGGAAGAGAGCGTCATCGGATTTGATGGCGCCGTCGCCTTCGATGCCGACCAAGAGGTCATTGTCACTCCCATCATCGACACCACCGGCGTCCACGAAGAAGAGCTTCCGATGGCAAAACAGAAAATCGTGCCCACGGAAGCAGTGAAACAGATGCCGGAGTTTCCCGGAGGACTGAAAGCATTCATGCAGTGGCTCAACGACCGCATCGTCTATCCCTCACAGAGCCGAAAGAAGGGAAAAGACTGCATCGTCACCGTCTCCTTCATCGTCGGCACCGACGGCTATGCCACCGACTTCGAAATCACCGACTGCTTCGACCAAAGAATCCGCCGCTCCATCATCGCCGCCCTGAAGAGTCTCCCGAAATGGACACCGGGACACGATGAATTCGGACAACCGACTCCCGTCAGAATCACCGTACCCGTGGAGTTCAAATGACTCATTCTCTCACGCCCCAAACCTTTCCCCATGTCAGACTCTCCCTCCCCCGTAAACATTGAAATTGAAGGTTCCTCCGGCTTCTGCTTCGGCGTCACCACCGCCATCAGCAAAGCGGAGAGCGAACTGGCGAAGACCCACTCCCTGTTCTGTCTGGGCGACATCGTCCACAACGGCATGGAATGCGAACGCCTGCGCCGACTGGGACTGGAGACCATCGGACACAAAGACCTCACCACCCTGCCCGGCGGCTCGAAAGTACTGCTCCGTGCCCACGGCGAACCGCCAACGACCTATCAAACCGCAGAGGAGCGAGGCATCAGCCTCATCGATGCCACCTGCCCCGTGGTGCTGCAACTGCAACGCCGCATCAAAAAGGTCTATGACGAAACGCCGCGCCCGCAAATCGTGATTTACGGCAAACGCGGACACGCCGAAGTGCTCGGTCTCGTGGGACAGACCGACGGCGAAGCGATTGTCATTGAAGACGTGGAAGAGGCAGCACGGCTGGACTTCACCCGCGACACTGCCTTGTTCTCGCAAACCACCAAGTCGCTGCAGGGTTTCCAGCGCATCGTCGAACACATCACCACCCACATCCAAGCCCCCGCCCGCTTCCGCTATTTCGACACCATCTGTCGCCAAGTGGCGAACCGCCTGCCCAACATCAAGGACTTCGCCTCACGCCACGACGCCATCATCTTCGTCTGCGGACTGAAAAGTTCCAACGGTCGCGTCCTCTTCGAAGCATGCCGCGAAGTGAATCCCCGCTCCTACCTCACCGACACGCCCGACGCAATTCAGACTGAATGGCTGCAAGACGTCCGAAGCATCGGCATCTGCGGAGCAACCTCCACACCAAAATGGCTGATGGAACAGTGCAAAGAAAAAATCATCAGCCTCACCGAGGCGAAAGATTAAGAGAGACAAAAAGACTAAGAGACTAAGAGACTAAGAGACTAAGAGACTAAAAGACAAAAAGTCGGTGACCGAATCAGACCAAAGCGACACAAACCGCGCCGACCCTTCGACTCTTTGACTCTTAGTCCCTTAGTCTTTTTGACTTTTTGACCGGAGCGAAGAGACCTTTGACTCTTTGACTCTTTGTCTTTTTGACTCTTTGACTTTTGACTTTTTGACCCAAAAATTGCACGGAACCGTCGTCAATCGATTCCGTGCAATTTTCTAAAATCTGAAGGAGAAATCCCTTCGATGTTTTTGAAATATTTCCCGAGGAAACTTTGATTTTGGAAATTCATCATCTGCGCAATCTCTTTGATGGAATATTGCGTGTCCTGCAACAGCGTCTTGGTCTCTATCATGACCATCGTTGTCAGCCACTGCCCTGCCGTGCGCCCACTCACCATCTTCACCATTTCCGAGAGATGCTTCGGTGTCAAACACATCTCGCTGCTGTACCATTCCACCGTGCGCTCCGCTCGGAAATGCTGCGACGCCAAATGAATAAAACGGTCGAAAATGGCGTAGGCTCTTCGCTTCGTCGGCGAGTTGGACATGTGGGCACGCTTGTCAAGCAGAGAACATATCTCAAAATAGAAAGCACGCGTCAGCGCCACCACCGTCTCGCGCAGATAGAGTCCTGCCTCGCGACCGAGCCTGCGCCGCAACAACTGATAGCAGTCCATAATCCACAACTGCTCCTCTTCATTCAAACTGACCACAGGATTGGACATGACATAGAGCAGATAGGGCCAAAGATAACTCAACCCGATGATGCAGTCTTGGGCGTAGGAGCGAGACATCATGACGGCAGTCGCCTCAAAATCCGGCGAAGCGGAGAGTTCTTTGAACACCTGACCGCCGAGTCCGACCAACAGGTCACCCTTCTTCATCGTCCGACGCACACCGCCCAGCGTGAAAGAACTCTCCCCCGACTTGCAGAAGCACAGCAGCAGGAAACCGAGTTGCGTCGGTCCCTCCTTCATGTCGTTCGCGGAGAAACTATCCACAATGAGCAAATCGTTTCCCATTCGGAACATACCTTCTCGATTGACGATGGCTGCTTGGCCAATAGACATTGAACGTATTCCCATGATTCATTTTGGATTGCCAAGCAAAAATAGGGTTTCCCACGAGAATGCCCAAGAAATGCGCTGTTAAAAAGACAAGAAAAGCACATTCGCTGCCCGCACTTTGCCTCAAGTGAGGTCTTTTTTCCAAAAACTCTTGCCCAATTCAAAAAATCGAATTACTTTTGCACCGCAAATCTCCAAGGTGCCATAGCTCAGTTGGTAGAGCAAAGGACTGAAAATCCTTGTGTCCCCGGTTCGATTCCTGGTGGCACCACTTTGAAAATCAGATTTGCAGGTGCCATAGCTCAGTTGGTAGAGCAAAGGACTGAAAATCCTTGTGTCCCCGGT
>JBJEAG010000240.1:0-8926 GCA_051868855.1 Alloprevotella sp.
GACGCCCCATCGCTACGCCCCGCCGCCCCGGCGTCTATCTCAGACGGGAAGGAGGGAAGGTGCGGAAAGTCGTGCTTCGTGCCGGCGAAAGAACCACGAGCGGGGACTGAACTTCACGGAATCTCTTTCTCTCTTCACTTTTTTATGAAAACCCAAAAGATAAGCATACGCACTGACCTCCTCACCCACACCGAACACGGCGAGGAGCACATTGAAAGTCAAACAGAGGGACACTGCGAGGTGGGCGAGCACGGCGTGCGCCTCACCTTCGACGAACCCGAGGGAAACGTACACACCACGTGGGTCATTGCCGACGGACTGGCGGAGTGCAGCCGCAGCGGCGACATCATCTCCCGCTTTGTCTTCGTGCCGCAGCGAATGCTGGAAGCGCCCTACTCCGTCCACGGACAGACGTTCCCGCTGCAACTCTACACCCACGCGCTCGCCTTCAGCCTCACCCCCGGCGGCGGACAGTGCGAAATCCGCTACACCCTGCTGCAAGGCGGACAAGCCATCGCCGACAACCGGCTTGAACTCCGATTCATTTTCTTGTAATTATACCTTATTATATATGAAAGACCTCCAAACTTATCTCGACACCCACGAGGCACGCCACCTCGAAGAACTTTTTTCCTTGCTGAGAATCCCGAGCATCAGTTCCTCACCTGCCCATGCCGGCGACCTGCTGCAAACGGCACAGCGCTGGAGCGAACTCCTCACCGAAGCCGGAGCGGAACGCGTTGAAATCATCCCGACGCCCGGCAATCCCATTGTTTTCGCCGAACGTCACGTGGCGGACGACGCCCCCACCGTGCTGATTTACGGCCACTATGACGTCATGCCCGTCGAACCGCTCGAACTTTGGAACAGTGACCCGTTCGAACCGGTCGTGCGCGACGGACGAATCTGGGGACGCGGCGCCGACGACGACAAAGGACAGAGTTTCATTCAGATCAAGGCGTTTGAATATCTCGTGCGCCACAACCTGCTCCGCCATAACATCAAATTCATTCTCGAAGGCGAAGAAGAAATCGGGTCGCCCAACCTCGCCGTCTTCCTGCAAGACCACCGCGACCTGCTGGCGTGTGACGTGATTCTGGTCAGCGACACCTCCATGCTCTCCGCCGACCTGCCCTCCCTCACCACCGGTTTGCGCGGACTCGCCTACTGGGAAGTGGAAGTCACCGGTCCCAACCGCGACCTCCACTCCGGACACTTCGGCGGCGCAGTCGCCAATCCCGTGCAGGTGCTCTGCGAAATGCTCTCCAAGATGTTGGACGAGAACGGACGCATCACCGTGCCCCACTTCTACGACGACGTGGAGGAACTCTCCGCCGAGGAACGCGAGATGATTGCCGCCATTCCCTTCGACGAGGAACGCTACAAAGCGTCCATCGGCGTCGGTGCGCTGCGCGGCGAGAAGGGCTATTCCACCTTGGAGCGCAACGCCTGCCGCCCGAGTTTCGACATCTGCGGCATTTGGGGCGGACACATCGGCGAGGGCGCCAAGACCGTGCTGCCCTCCAAGGCGTTCGCCAAGGTCAGTTGCCGACTCGTGCCTCATCAGCAGCACGAAAAGATTTCCCAACTCTTCGCCGACCACTTCCGCTCGCTGGCTCCGGCATGCGTGAAAGTGGAGGTGCGTCCGCTGCATGGCGGCGAGGGTTATGTTTGTCCCATCGACCACCCCGCCTATCGCGCCGCGGAGGCAGGCTTCACCGAAGCCTTCGGTCGTCGTCCGTTGGCAGTGCGCCGCGGCGGCAGCATTCCCATCATCAGCGACTTCGAGCGCGAACTCGGCGTCAAGACCATTCTGATGGGCTTCGGTTTGGAAAGCAACGCCATCCACTCGCCCAACGAGAACTTCCCGCTCGACATGTTGCGCAAAGGCATCGTGGCAGTCGTCGGCTTCCACCGCGCGTTGGAAATGAACAAAGGGGAATAATGCAAAAACCGCAGGCAGTCGCAAGACTGTCTGCGGAAGGAGGGGTGCTTAGTGGGACTCGAACCCACGACATTCAGAACCACAATCTGACGCTCTAACCAACTGAACTATAAGCACCATCTGAGGATTTATCCTCGAAAGCGATGCAAAAGTAGGGCAAATTTCCGATTCATGCAAGAGTTTGCCCTTCTTTTTTTCATTTTATGCCGAAACGATGCGGTTTTCTTCAGCGTTTTGCCGTAACTTTGCATCACGAACACAAAGGGGTGCCCGTCACAACGGAGACGAAGGCTGAGATAATACCCTTACGACCTGATGCAGATTATGCTGCCGTAGGCATTGTGGTAAGTTCCCGCTTTTGCGGCACAAACCGCAAAAACGTCCTGCCCTTCTTCTTTGGTTCACGGGCATGAGCCGACCTCTCCCCCTTTTCTCTTTAGTAATGAATCCGTGTGCTGCGGCACACCCCCTCCGCAAAAAGGGAAATCTCTTTTTTCAATGAACATTTTTGTCAATCAGAAACCTCAGGAGACCACGGCTGCTCACGTCGCCGCTCTCGTGGAAGAACTCGCGCTGCCCGCCGAAGGCATCGCCGTGGCAGTCAACAACCGCATCGTGCGACGCCCAGAATGGGATAGCACCCCGCTCGCCGAGGGCGACCGACTGACCGTCATTCGTGCGGCGTGCGGCGGATGAGGCGGCAAGCGCATACCTTATTATATATATAGGAAGCGCATACCTTATTATATATAGAGACAACCACACCATATTATATATAGAACATAAACGCAGAAAATATGTCAGACTTGATTCTTGGCGGACGTGCGTTTCACTCACGTCTGTTTCTCGGCACGGGAAAATTCCGCAGCAACGCGGAGATGTCGGAAGCGATTGAGGCTTCGGGCACGGAAATGGTCACTTTGGCGATGAAGCGCGTGGAACTCGACGACGCCGGCGACGACATGTTACTCCACGTGCGCCGCGAGGGCATTCAACTCCTGCCCAATACCTCCGGCGTGCGCGACGCCGAGGAAGCCGTCTTCGCCGCACAGATGTCGCGCGAAGCCTTCGGCACGAACTGGCTGAAACTCGAAATCCACCCCGACCCGCGCTATCTCCTGCCCGACAGCACCGAGACGCTCAAAGCCACGGAGCAGTTGGCAAAGATGGGATTCATCGTCCTGCCCTACTGCGCCGCCGACCCCACGCTCTGCAAACATCTCGAAGAAGCCGGCGCCGCAGCCGTCATGCCGCTCGGAGCGCCCATCGGCACAAACCGCGGACTGCGCACCCGTGACTTCCTGCAAATCATCATCGAACAAGCCACCGTGCCCGTCGTGGTCGATGCCGGCATCGGCGCACCGAGCCACGCTGCCGAAGCCATGGAACTCGGAGCCGACGCCTGTCTCGTGAACACCGCCATCGCCGTCGCCGGCAGACCCGCCGCCATGGCTGCCGCCTTCAAGCAAGCCGTTGAAGCCGGACGCGCCGCCTTCGAAGCCGGACTCCCCGGTCAGGGCGTCACCTTGCAGGCGGAGGCTTCCTCACCCCTGACTTCGTTCCTTGACTAATCCAACGCGTCAGAAATAGAACCCCACCATGTTTTCTGAATATATCTCCCAATTCGACTGGGACGAGACGACCAACGCCATTCGTTCCAAAACCGCTGCCGACGTGGAGGCTGCTCTGCGCCGCCCCCGCTGCACGGTGGAGGATTTCATGGCGCTCATTTCTCCCGCCGCCGAACCCTATCTCGAACAAATGGCACAACTCTCGCGCCGCTACACCGAGAAGCGTTTCGGTCGCACCGTCTCCATGTTCATCCCGCTCTATCTCACCAACTCCTGCACCAACTCCTGCGTCTATTGCGGCTTCCACATTGCCAACAAGATGCCGCGCACGATTCTCACGCCGGAGGAGATGAAGCGGGAATATGAAGCCATCAAGCGTCTCGGTCCCTTCGAGAACCTTCTCCTCGTCACCGGCGAGAACCCCGTGAAGGCGGGTGTCCCCTACCTCGCCAAGGCGCTCGACCTCGCGAAGCCGCTCTTTTCCAATTTGAAGATAGAGGTCATGCCCCTCGAAACGGAGGAGTATCGCGAACTGACGCGCCACGGCATGAACGGCGTGATTTGCTTCCAAGAGACCTACCACCGCGAGAACTATAAACTCTATCATCCGCGCGGCAAGAAGTCGGACTTCGAATGGCGCGTCAACGGTTTCGACCGCATGGGACGCGCCGGCGTTCACTCCATCGGCATGGGCGTGCTCATCGGGCTGGAAAAGGAATGGCGCACCGACCTCACGATGATGGCGCGCCACCTGCGCTATCTGCAGAAGCACTATTGGCGCACGAAATACAGCGTGAACTTCCCGCGAATGTGTCCCGCGGAGAACGGCGGTTTCCAGCCCAACTGCATCATGTCGGACCGCGAACTGGCACAACTGACCTTCGCCATGCGCATCTTCGACCACGACGTCGATATCTCCTACAGCACCCGCGAGCGACCGGACTTCCGCGACCACATGGCGACGCTCGGCGTGACGACAATGTCTGCCGGAAGCCGCACGGAACCGGGGGGCTATGCCTGCTATCCCGAAGCGCTCGAGCAGTTCGAGGTGAGCGACCCGCGCTCGGTGGATGAGGTGGCAGACGCGCTGCGCCGCATGGGCGTCGAACCGGTTTGGAAAGACTGGGACGGCAGTTTCGACCACATCAAGAAGATGATGGCGCAGGGAGCATGAATCTCCCGAGAAGAACTTATTCATTCCAAACAAACTAAACCGGACTCCACATGAAAACAGAAGAAAGATATGCCCGCCAGTTGTTGCTGCCGGAAATCGGCGCGGCGGGTCAGGAGCGTCTGTCTCGGGCACACGCTCTCTTGGTCGGCGTCGGTGGTCTCGGCTGTCCGATTGCGCAATACCTTGTCGGCGCCGGCATCGGTCGCCTCACGCTGGTCGATGACGACGTCGTCAGCGTCAGCAATCTCCACCGCCAGATTCTCTACGACGAATCGCAGGTGGGACAGCCGAAGGCGCTCATGGCGCAGCGCCGCCTCTCTCTCCTGAACTCGGAAGTGAAGGTCGAAGCCCACGTTTGCCGCTTGACGGCGGAAAACGCCGAGACGCTGGCGGCAGGTTGCGACGTGCTGATTGACGGTTGCGACAACTTCGCCACGCGTTTCTTGTTGGACGACGTGTCGGAACGGCTGGGCATCCCCTATTTCTACGGTGCCGTGCGCGGTTTCGAGGGACAAGCCGCCGTCTTCGGGCTCGGCGATGCACCGTTGCGCTATCGTGACCTCCACCCCGACCGCGAAGCCACGCTGTCAATGCCCCACCCCGGCAAACAGGTGGTCGGCATGACGCCCGCCGTCGTCGGCTGTGTGCTGGCAACGCAGGTCGTGCAATATGTCTGCGGTCACTGCCCCACCCTCGCCGGACGCCTTTGGACCATCGACCTTGCGACCATGAACAGCGCCACTTTCGACTGGTGAAAATTCTCCGCAAACCTTTTTCGCAAAAACGCAAACTAAAAACGGTGCGAACGAGACCAAATCGTTCGCACCGTTTTTTTAGGGTTTGCAAGGAGTCTGACTGTCGAATCACTCATTGACCCAGGGGAGGGTGGCGTAGTCGCGGCTGTAGCGGAGCATCTGAGCGTCGTAGGCTTCGGTGTAGTCCAATTTGACGTCGATGATTTCGCCCTTGTCGTTCTTCACGGCTTGATAGACGGGATTGATGAAGCCTTTGTAGGGCGCCACGTTGAGTCGGGCATAGCGTTCGAGAAGTTCCTTGTGGAGCACGGGATCAACTTTGACGGCGTAGGTTTCGACCAGCGAGCGGGCGGCGGCATAGTCGCCTTCGCTCTTGATGCGCTGAATCTCCGCGAGCAGTTTGCCGAAGAGGTTGCGCAGGGCGGCATAGTCGTTCACCTTGACGTAGGTCTTGTTCTTGCGCTTGACGAGTTCCACGACTTTGTCCTGCTTGCCTTGTTCATAGACCCAGCGGGCGATGAGGGCGCGGTTGCGCATGTGGGCTTCTTCGATTTGCTGTCCGGGTTTGATGCGCACGAGTTGCGTGAGCAAGCCGTTCATCATGTAGGAATAATATTGGCTCTTATAGGCGTCGGCGTTTGGCGTCAGTCCGAGTTCCACGAGTTTCGGGTCGGCGAGGTAGTAGAGTCCGAAGAGGTCGGCGCGGGATTCTTCGATGGTGGAGCCGTAGGCTCTCAGCGTGTCGGGGTCGGTGCCGGGAAGGAGTTTGCCGCTGCCGTGTCCGAGACACTCGTGGAGGTCGGTGTGGAGGTCGTCGCAGAGGTCGCCATACTGTTCCATGAGTTTGCGCGTCGGCTCGTCGATGACGAATTCTTTGTCGAAGCCGGTGCCGCGTGCGGCTTTGCTGTAGGCTTCGGTGAGGTTACCGATGGTGACACTCTTGGAACCGAAGTCTCTGCGAACCCAGTCGGAGTTGGGGAGATTGATGCCGATGGCTGTGGAGGGATAGAGGTCACCGGCGAGGATGGCAGCGGTGATGACTTTCGCGCTGACGCCCTTCACCTTTTCTTTCTTGAACTTCGGGTCCACGGGTGAGTGGTCTTCGAACCATTGCGCGTTACTGCTGAGTTTCTCGGTGCGCTTGGTGGCTTCGATGTCCTTGAAGTTCACGATGGCTTCCCAGGAAGCCTTCATGCCGAGTGGGTCGCCGTAGCTTTCGGTGAAGTAGCAGGTGAAATCGACCAAGCTCTGCGTGTCGCGCAGCCAGTGAATCGTGTAGTCGTCAAAGGTGCGGAGGTCGCCGGTGCGATAGACTTCCACAAGCAAATCGATGACGCGCTGCTGCTCCGGGGAGTCGGCGTAGGGACGCGCTTTGAGGAGATTATCGACGATGCGCTCCAAGGCGGGAGAATACATTCCTCCGACTCTCCAGACTCTCTCCGTCAGTCGTCCGAACTCGTTGCGTTCCAGTCGGCTGTTCATGCCCATCATGACGGGCGTCGGGTCGGCGGGCGCTTTGCGGGAGAGATAGAACTGCTCGGCTTCCTTTTGCGTGATGCCGGGGGCGTAGTAATTGGAAGCGGAGGTCAGCACGAGGTCATCGCCGTCGCGCTGATTGACGCGCATTGCCATGACGGCGGGGTCAAAGATGACGGGGAATATCTCATCGCAGAAACTGTCCAGACTTTGCCCTTCGGCGAGGGGGAGTTGGGAAGCATCGACCTGTTGGAGCGCCTCGCGGAGTTGTTCGGCGGTGAAGGCGGGCTGGAACTTCTCGCAGCCGTAGTGGTGGTGAATGCCGGAGGAGAACCAGACACGTTTGAGGTATTCGGTGACGCCGGCGAAGAAGGCGGAGTTGCGGTCGCCCTTGTAGGTCGTATAGACCGTCTCGAGCATCTTGCGGATGCGCAGGTTGTAGCGTCCGTTCTGGTCGAACAGGATGTCGCGTCCGGCGAGGGAAGCTTCTTGGAGATAATAGACGAAGGTCTTTTGGCGCAGCGTCAGTTGGTCGAAGCCTTTGACGCAGTAGCGCAACATTTGAATGTCTGCAAACTTCTCGTCGTTGTAGCGGAAGTCATCTTGCGGTTCGTTTGCCGGAGCGGCGAGCGCGCCCAGACAAAGAGAAGCAGTCATCATCATGGTGGAAATTCTTTTCTTCATATTTATTTTATTGGGCCTAAAGGGTCAAAGAGGTCGGAGTCGCTTCGCTCCAGTCTAAAAGTCTAAGAGTCAAAGAGACAAAGAGACAAAGAGACAAAGAGTTGCTTCGCTCCAGTCTAAGAGTCTAAGAGTCGGCGCGGCTGGAGAGGTCTGAGAGGTTGTCTAAGTTGTCTTTTGTTGTCTAAGTTGTCTTCAAAACTTTTTGACTTCAAAGGGTCACCGTCTCTTTGTCTCTTTGTCTCTTTGACTTTTTGACTCTTTGACCGGAGCGAAGCGACTCTTTGACCCTTTTGACCGGAGCGAAGCGACTCTTCTACAGCCTCACGATTCGGTGTTTGCGGAAGGGGCGGCGCCACTGCCAGGCGGCAACGGAGCGAAATTTGTGTTCCAAGCGCAGCCAGAGGGCGAAGCGGCGGAAACCTTCCTCCTCGAAGTTCTTGCGCGACGCCTTGTTGAAGGTGTGCACGAGCGAAAGTGCACGGTTGCATCCGCGCGACGCCGCAATTTCGCAGCGAAGGACGATGAGCAGGTTGTGAATCTTGCGACCGCGGTGGGCAGGACACACGAAATCGTCCCAAAGATAGCACGCACCGGGAGGGAGCGGCTCGGAAGAGATGTCGAAGTTGGCGAAACTCATGCCGCCGAAGCCCAGCAGCTCTTCGCCGTCGAAGAGTCCGACGAACTCGTTCCCTTCCCGTCGTTCCGACTCTGCCAACTGCAACATCTGATGGTCGTCGAACACCTCGGGATGCTGAGGGCGCAGACGGCGGAAGTCGGCATAGCGCAGCGAACGAAGGTTCAGATTCTCGCTCGCAAGACGACTGCGGGCTGCCTCAAAGGCGGAACGGTCTGACTCACGAAGATGACGGTCGCACATCCACATCGCCTTCACGCCCCATCCAAGGCGATAGAGTACTGACTCTGCGCCGCAGACCAGAAATCCCGCCACACCGTAGCGACGGAACATGGAACCTATCTGACGGAAGGAGTGTTTGCTCATGAGAGATGTTTGAACGATGAAAAAGGCGGTGCAACGCACGTCAAACGGCGCACATCGCGTCTGCTAAACCGCGCTTTCGGCGGTCAAAGTTACGAAAAACACACGGAAGCGTCAAATCTGCCCGTCTCCCGCACCCCACGCGCTCGTCGGAAAACGCTGAAACAGACCGGAAAAACCACTTTCCTGTCTGCCGATTTGTCACTCCTATCCGCCGACTCGTCATTCCTGTCTGCCGATTCGTTAGTGTTCACCGTTACGGCGAACACGTGTTCACCGTTACGGCGGACACGTGTTCATCGTTACGGCGGACACGTGTTCATC